>NZ_RRYX01000006.1:0-61099 GCF_014861375.1 Psychrobacter sp. FME5
ACTGTGCTGATGTGCTTTTACCACGCTACCATCTATAAATAACCATTCACTATCGTAGTCTGCTGTCATTATGGACATCAGTTGTTGCCATTTACCCGTTTTACGCCAATAGCGGTATTGATGATATACGGTAGACCACTTGCCAAAGCAGGTTGGTAAGTCGCGCCATGGACAGCCAATACGTATGCGGTACAACATCGCTTCGACTGTTCGTCTTAGATTGGGCTTGTTATATATGTTAATTTGTCGCAATATATCAGACAGCTTTTGCCATTGTTCATCAGTGAGCATGGTACGAGCCATAAGTAACGCCTTTTCTCTTTGTTGTGGTAAACAAGAGTGTAAGGCGTTGCTTATTTTTTTCAACTATCTCCCAATTCTATACAGCCCCTAGTAAGCAAGTATTATTTTTTGTATCTATTGTGAGTGGTTTTTAATTAAACGTAGTTTTGCTGGATTGATATATCAATGATGGCTGCAAACACGGCAACCGCTTAAACGCGCAAAATAATAGACCTATAAACAATATGTCTATAAACAGTGCGCCTATAGGCAAAGTAATTTGCTATGACTCGATAAAAAGTGATAACCCTATGATGAATGTTGCAACCTTAGTGACTCGCTGCTTGTCTCCTGTTTTACTCACCGCCGTTGCTCTATCCAGTTTTTCTGTCACTGCCCAAGCGGGCAATATGTATATCTATAAAGACACAGGTGGCCAAGTCCTGCTGACCAATGTTAGTCCAAGTGGTAATTTCGATAAATTCACCAAAAAAGTGAAAGTAACCTACTACAAAGATTCTAAAATGTACGACGGTGGCAGCAATAACTACGGTAGCAGCGCTAGCAGCAATAGCGGAAGCCGCAACTCATACGACAGTTATATTCGTGCCTCTGCTGCGCGTCACGGCGTAGATCCTGCACTTATAAAGGCAATGATGCACACCGAGTCAGCCTTCAACCCTAATGCCCGCTCACCTGTCGGAGCGCAAGGCTTGATGCAGCTAATGCCGGCTACTGCACGCCGATTTAAAGTCAGTAATGCCTGGAATCCAGCCGAAAATATCGAAGGCTCTGCTAAATATATTGCATGGCTGATGAAGCGTTTTAATAACAATGTAGAATTTGCGATTGCAGGCTATAATGCGGGTGAAGGTAATGTCGATAAATATAACGGCATCCCTCCTTTTAAAGAAACCCGTAACTATGTCCAAAGAGTGATGAGCCGCTACCATAGCTTATATAAAAATGACGCCGGTCTTACTGAAACCAGTATGAATGCCAGTAACCAAACTGCCAATCCTAATACCAGTGGTGGCTTGCAAAACGTCAGTTACGCGACCAATAATAATACCAATAACCCCAGCTACGCCAACTCAGCCTATGCGGCATTACGCTAATATAAAAACCAGCAGTAATAGCCCCATATAAAAAGCCCGCTAATGATTAGCGGGCTTTTTATATTTAAAAGATAAGCGATTAGCGCTATATCAAACAATCGACGTAGCACTCACTCTTTTAACATCTATACCATTCACAAGAATTAGAGTGGCAAGAAAAACGAGTTCAAGTACTATACCTTCAAGTACTATGTCTTATAGACTAAACAAGTTTGACACGGCCAATCTTAATTTTTGGGTTTGGTATTATTTGTTTGCCGCTTGGGTAGCAGCAACTTCAGCAGCAAAGTCTTCTTGCTTCTTCTCGATGCCTTCACCAACTTCTAGACGTTTGAAACCAAGTACTTTTACGCCTTCAGCTTTTAATACGTCACCAACTTTTTTATCGTTGTCCATCACGTATGGCTGACGTAGTAAAGTGACTTCGTCTAGGTATTTACGTAGGCCACCTTCGATCATTTTTTCAACGATATTGTCAGGCTTGCCAGACTCTTTTGCTTTGGCTTCGATGATGTCTTTTTCGCGTGCTAGTACGTCAGCAGCAACGTCTTCGTCATCGACAGCAACTGGGTTAAATGCAGCGATATGCATGGCAAGATTTTTGCCAGTTTCTGCATTACCGCCTTCAAAAGATACCACTACACCGATACGTAGGCCGTGACGGTATGAGGCAATATTAGCGCCCTCTAGCGTTTCAACACGGCGAACTTGGATGTTTTCACCGATTTTCTGTACCAATGATACGCGTGCTTCTTCAACCGTTTGACCATCGCCATACGGTAGCTCAGAGATAGCAGCGACATCAGTGACGTTGTTTTCTAGGGCAAGGTTAGCCACTTTTTCTGCAAATGCAGTGAAGCTGTCATCTTTTGCGACGAAGTCAGTTTGGCAGTTAACTTCTAACAAGAATGCTTTATTTTCGCCTTGAGCGATGATGATTGCGCCGTCAGCTGCGATGTTACCAGCTTTTTTAGCCGCTTTCGCTTGACCAGATTTACGTAGGTTATCAATGGCAGTTTCGACATCGCCGTTTGATTCTTCTAACGCTTTTTTACATTCCATCATGCCAAGACCAGTACGGTCACGCAATTCTTTTACCATTTTGGCAGATACTTTTACTTCTGACATAAGAGTTACCTTTTATTATGTATGGGGGTGCACGTGCACGATACTTATTTAGACGTATTTAAACGTGCTTAAATGCTGTTTAGCGTGTCAATAATAAGGCATGACGAGTAAAACTACATCATGCCTATTATGAACTTATACGTATGAGCTTATACGCTGTTAATAACTTTATATGGCTGCTAATAGGTTGACTATCAAGACATCCTTACAAAGTTAAACCTTATCGGTCAGCAATTTATTCTGCTGGAGTAGCCGCTTCTTCTGCTTTGGCTTCAGCTGGTGCTTCTTCAGTAGCAGCAGGCGCTTGCTCTGCAGCTTCTTGTGCTTGGTCAGCTTTGCCGCCAGCTTGAGTCTGTGCGTATTCTTTACCAGCGATAATCGCATCAGCCATAGAAGTTACGTACAAAGTCACCGCACGGATAGCATCATCGTTAGCTGGGATGATGTAATCAACGTCGTCAGGGCTAGAGTTGGTATCAACGATACCGATAACTGGGATACCTAGATTTTTGGCTTCTTTGATAGCAATTGCTTCGTGATCAACGTCTACAACGAAGATTGCGTCAGGTAGGCCGCCCATGTCTTTGATACCGCCCAATGAACGCTCAAGTTTTTCCATATCGCGAGTACGCTCTAACGCTTCACGCTTGGTAAGCTTAGCGAAAGTACCGTCTTCTGCTTGTTTCTCAAGCTCTTTTAGACGATTGATTGACTGGCGTAGTGTTTTCCAGTTAGTCAACATACCACCTAACCAGCGATGGTCAACGTATGGCATGCCAGCACGAGTCGCTTGCTCAGCGATGATGCCGCTTGCTGCGCGTTTGGTACCAACAAATAATACTTTGTTTTTCTTCGCAGCTAGGCCATTTACGTAAGTCAATGCTTCGTTAAACGCTTTTACGGTGTGCTCTAAGTTGATGATGTGAATCTTGTTACGCGCACCAAAGATGTATGGACCCATTTTTGGGTTCCAAAAACGTGTTTGGTGACCAAAGTGAGCGCCGGCTTGTAATAAGTCGCGCATTTCGATTTTGGTTGGATTGTTTGTAGCCATGTTAAATATCCTATTGGTTGGGTTATGCCTCCACATCACAAAAACTGCCTATCTAGCGACACGCATTTGCTTTGGATGCACGTGTATAAATACAACACATAGCCATTAAGCAAATTAATCAAGTCGCCAAACACCCAGCAATTTTTTGCCATGATGTGTGTGTCATTGGTTGATGGGTGGGTTTAAAAAAGTGAGCCATGATTTTAACTTAACAATACTAAATTATAAAAATAGCTGCGCTGTATTTTATCATATAACGCTTGGCGACTGCTAGTGCTATTATGCTGTTTGAGCGTATGATATGGTCAATCGACTATAAAAGAGGTAGATTCAAAATAGCGTTCTACTGGTATAAATTTTTCTGGCGTGCTGTGCCTGCGCAGACAGAGGCTGCAAAAAATTCATACCAGTCCCGCTGTATCGATTTTATACTGAACTCACTATATCAGTGATGGATTAAGCGATACAGATACCTATCACTGCCTTATAACCACGCCAGGTAAATGGTGTGACATAGCTTTGGCGGTCTTTGGGCAAATAAGACACGCTTGGCGCGCCCTCAACGATATGCGGCGGAGAGATAATAAACTCCGAGCCAAACTCAGTGCGCGCATTGCCAGAGATGGTATTTGCCATCTCACCCAACAAGTCTTTCATCATCGTCATTGATGAATCAGGCTCGCCCATTACTTTTATCACCTCTCGCAGCATCACACTTGGCGCACTCACATACACACAGCCTTCAAGAGGACCTGATATCTCGATGACACCACTAAAATCATAACCAACCGCACTCTTGTTATGATTTAAATAAGGGGTATCAATAGACACATCCGAGCCATCAATCTGCGCAAAAAACGCATTGATTGAGCTAAGAAACACACCTAGTTTTTCTACTTTAACCATAATATATTACTATCCAACTTTATTACGTGGCAGCAGTATTAATCCTGCAAACAGACCACAATCTCGCCTACTTGCGAATGCCAAGTGATGGGAATGATAAAAGAACGCTCATCGTTCGGCAACACGATACTTTGTGGCGCGCCTTTGAACACAAACGGTACAGAAATATGAAACTCTGAGCCAAATTCTTTACGTGCATTGCCTGCGATGGTATTTGCTACTTCACCGGCTAAATCGATATAATTCTCATCACTTTTATCGGTTTCACCCATGCTATCCAATATAGAGGACAGTAATTGACGGGTCGCCGAAAAATACACCACGCCTTTTTGTCCACCTGATATACCAATCACACCCGTATAATCATGAACTTTTGGCTGCTTGTTTTCCAACAAATAAGGGGTATCAGCAACGAGCTCTTCTCCGCCAAACTGATTAAAATAATTGCTAATAATACTTAAAAAAATCTGTAGCTTTTGTTCTTTCATAATCACATCTACTTAAGTCATTGAATGGTTTAGTCTTGCATCAACTCATGCAAAGACTCTACAAGCTCTTCTTCTGAAAAAGGCTTGCATAAAAATCCGCTGGCACCCAACGACAACGCTTCAATACCCGTAGCCTTATCAGACAACGCTGACACGACCAAAATACGGACTTCAGGGTCAATCGCAATGATCTTTTCAATACACTCAAGTCCGTCCATCTGCGGCATGGTCAAGTCCATGGTAATCACATCAGGACGATGAATATTGAACTTTTCAATAGCTTGAACGCCACTGGTTGCCGTAGCAACCAACATAAACTGCCCTGAATCATACGCGCGCTGAATACGGTTTCGGATGATATTTGAATCATCAACAATCATTAATTTATGCATAACCTATTACCTGTAATGAGGTACGTGGTCATCCTTAACCGCGTACCTGTTGTCCCCAATTAAGCTTTAGGTAACGTAATGACGAATTGCGTCATTTTACCCAGTTCACTATTGACATTCAGCTTGCCGCCGTAGTCTTTCACCAATGCTTTGATGATATCTAGACCCACACCGCGACCACCATCTTCATCGGCATCATCTCTGGTAGAGAAGCCAGAAGCAAATAGCTTTTTAAGTAAATCACCGTGAGTGAGCTGACTTGCCTCTTCACTATTAAAGTGGTTTTCTTCAACCAGTTTATGACGGATACCATCATAGTCGATACCTTGACCGTCATCTTGCACAATCAGCATAAAGTCTTGACCAGTGTCTTGCACTTCTAGGTCAATTTTACCTGCCGCATCCTTCCCAAGAGAATGACGAACGCTTGGCGCTTCAACACCATGTACCACAGCATTGCGTAGTAACTGAATACCAATCTCTTTGATAGGCTTGGCAAGATGCTCTGGGATATTGACTTGCGCTAACGTGTGGCTGTTTAGCTGTATCTGCTTGCCTTGTCTTGCGGCGATATCCTTGGCAAAATCTCGATAAAATGAGAGCTGATCATCCTTTGGCTCATCGTTCAGGTCGATATCCTGACCACCAGCAATAGTGATGCCACCAATCGATAGGCTGGCTGGCTGATGGCTAATAGCAGTATCAGGCGTTGCTGTTTTTACTGCGCTCTCTTTCGCCATCGCATCATTTAACGCAGTTGTTTTTTGCGTGGTGGCAGGTTTGGTAGGTGCTGGCGCTGAGCGGTTGATACGCTCACCGAGCGTTGCAATGGTATTAGACAAGCTCAACAAGTCATCTAAATGCACGGCAAGTGGCAAGAAATCATTACCCGATAGCTGACCTTGGTTTTGCAGCGCATGCAACTTGTCTTCAGCATCTGAGGCAATCTTAGTAAAGCTGTGCAGTTTTAGCGCAGAAGCCTCGCCTTTTAGACTGTGCATTTCGCGATAAATGGCTTTCAACTTGCTTTCTAGCTCAAATTGCGAGCTACCAGGGTTTTTCAAGATATTGTTCATCTTGTTGATATGCGCATCGGTATTGGCAATGAACTCGTTAATAATCTTCGGATTCACATTCAAGATAGTGGTGAGCATCTCAATCTGCATATCGTTCTGAGAACGCTCTTTTTCTAAGCGCTGCTCAAGATAAACAGCATCAGAGACGTCATTGACGTTGACCAAGATACGGGCAATGTCTTTATTATCATACACGCGTGAGAATTTGAAATCTAAGAAACGGCTATTCGCGCCTTTATTGCCAGCAGCATTATGCAGCATGACTTTGTGTAGAGGGTTTAGAGAGTCCACCAGCTTTTCTTTGACTCGTGGGTTGTATAGCTGCTCAATAAACTGCTTGGTGGTGTTTAGGTCTTTATCAGAGATACGACCACGTAATACACTGGTAAGGTTCTCACCTGCCAAGCTATCAGCACCGATAATGTCGTTTAAAGCGCGAGAATGCTGCTGACCAATCTTCAAATCTTTATCTAGCAGAAATAGACCGGTATTGACCGTTTGCATAATTTCTTGGGTTTCGCGGCGCGCCGTTATCAACTCTTCATCAGAGGATTTCAATCTACGCACAAAATATAGTACGAATATGATGAAATATAAAATTGCGAATGAAATACCAAAAACTTGCAGATTCCGTAGGAACCCAGCACGCTGACCGTTCTCATTACCTAAACTATTACTAAGTGCGGTGGCATTATCATAAATACCTTGTGTACTCTCTCCAAACCTATCCTCTAAAGTACTTGCCGCTAAGACTGATTGTGAATCAACATAGCTGGTTGCTTCTTGTTTATAAGGCGTCCACAGATTTAAAGTGTTTTGTACATACTCAATCTGATCAGGCGCAACTGGAGGCTTATAAACATCTTCATCATCACGAATAGCAACATTACCGCCCTCATTAAGCGTAGTGATCTCTTTATCAAGCTCTTGCGTCAATTGAGTTATTTTTGCCGCTTGCGACTGTAGCGCAGATGCAGGTTGCTGCTGTTGACGCATAATATTGAGTAGATATATCTCTTGGGTGAGCGTTGGAATATCACTTCGAAGGTCCGAGCTCAACGTAGTACCAGCTCGCAAATCACGAATCTTCAGTGAGTTATAAATACTAGTAACCAAAACACCTGACGTTAACAGTAAGAAGATAACGACTGAAACGACAATTGAGGTATAGCGGTTTTTAGAGATATCCAAATTTGAACGTGTAGAAGGTGCATCCACAATTAACTTCCTTGTTTAAATAGTGCATAAAATGAGATTAAAAATCTGAATGATTGATCGCTTTAATGTAGCCAAACATTTATGACATCTCTAAGCCTTAGTGTTATACAAGGCAACTGGCCATATAACCATTCAATCATCTATCCTTGAAGATTAGAGTAGGTCTAGGGCGTGTCCTACGTTTTTAGTGAAGAATTACTTTTAGCTTAAGCGTGTTTTATTAAAACCCATACCCTATCAATATCTTTTCCATAGGCACAGATATGTATTCACATAGAGGATATGTTGAAATTTCCAGATAAGTTTAGATAAGATTTTTATAAAACGTTGAATAAAAACAATCTTAGACAATATGATTTAGAAGAAATATTTTTTTATGAATGGTTGCTTAATTACAATTAAGTAAGGTTTTACACAGGTATATTGCTTTTTATTACACAAAATTACATTTTTAATCATACTAAAATGAACTTGCGAATGCAACAATTTTATTTGACTTTTGTTATGGGTTAATTCTTATACTTCTTATAATACCATTTACAAAAATTAGAGTAGCAAGGAAAACGAGTGCAAGTGCTACGCACTGTAGACTAAACGAGTTTGACAGGGCTAATCGTACTTTTTGGGTTTGGTATAAACATAAAAAAAGCATTTAGACGTATAATACGTGCTAAATGCTTTTTCGACATTTATTCTAGCTAGCTAGAATTTATCTATTAACTACTCTGCCCGTTAATTATTCTGCATTATCAAGATTCAAGTTACGGTCGATTTGCCAAATCAAATAACAACCAAGGCTCATTAGGGAAAACATCGCGATACCCATTTTTAGGACTGGATTGACTGGGAATAAGTTTAATAATAAACCCCCAAAGATACCCACTGAAAACATCAGCGATCCTTGTAAGGCACTGGCCATACCCGCACGGTGCTTTTGAAAGGCCAGTGCAATCGCTGAAGCGTTGGGCTGGGTCAAACCTAAGCCTGCGATACAAAAGAAAATACAGGCCAATACCAGTGGTAGCCACGCATCCGCACCAAGAACCATACCAATGACGAACAACACACCCGCAGAAATGACCTGCATCATCGCCCCAAAACGCAAAATACTCAAAATACGAAAGCGATTGGTCAACCATTGGTTCAGCTGGGTAAGACCCACAAAGCCCGCCGCATTCATGCCAAACAGCCAACCGAAATGTGTCGCTGATACGCCATAGGTATCCATGATTAATTCAGAGGCTGAGCTAATATAGACAAACATTGCGCCCATTAATAGCCCGCCACCAATCGCTGGATAGTTAAAAGTGGGGTCTTTTAACAAGTCCCAATATTGACTAAGGACTTCTTTGGCAGGGCGCGTATTACGGTTTTCTTCGCTAAGCGTTTCAAAAAAGAAAAACTTCGTGAGTAATAAATTAAGTGTACCAAAAGCGGCCAAAAACCAAAAAATAGAATGCCAGTTAAAAAACTGTAAAAACAGCGCACCAAGCGACGGGGCTAATATCGGCGCTAAGCCCATCACCAAAATCATAATAGAAAAGGCTTTGGCAGTTTGTTTGGCAGTCAGGCGATCTCGAATAGCGGCGCGAGTGACCACTGCACCCACACACGCACCCAGCGCTTGCATGGTTCGCCCGACAAACAATACATATTCATTATTTGTGGTCGCACAGACAATGGAAGCGACGACATATAGCGTCATGCCGATATATAAAGGCTTTACTCGGCCAACACGATCACTAAATGGCCCATAAAACAGTTGTCCAAAAACCAAACCAACAAAATAAGCAGGAACGGAGTTGGCCATAAATGCTGTTGAGACGCCAAAATCATCTGCCATCGATGGTAATGCTGGTAGATACATATCGATGGATAATGGCCCTACCGCTACGATAAGCCCAAGCATCATAATCCATGCAACAGGCAAATCAGCAGAGCGCACGCGATCAGCAGCAATCGGTTTATTGGGTAGGGAGGATTGTGGAGCAGACATATTTAGACCATTCTATAGAGTGATTATTTATTTTATTATCGATGCGCTGTTTGTGTAATTTTACCTAAGAAATAATAATTTCTACAAACAATCATGCATACTTACGTCCAGTGACGCAAGCCGACCGTCTTATATCGTACTATCTGCTTGTAATTCAATAGACGTATGACGTTAATAAAACAAACTTTCACACCTAAAACAATCTATCAAGATAGGGCACACTTTTCTAACGAAACTGACGCTTACCAAACGCGGTACTGGCTTGCTTGGCTTTTCTAAGTGCCAGCTTACGGTTACGTCCGAGCATCATTTTCAGCTGCCAGACTTTTTCTTTGTATAAGGTAGTCGCAGGCTGATGATGCATGGCATTAATCACCCGTTTACTCGCCAGCACGGCATCGGGAGAGCGCTCGGCAAATTCAGCCGCAAGCTGCTGGGCTTGCTCAAGTGGCGTCTCACTACAATGACTGACGAGACCCAGCGCTTTACCGGCATCGCCATCGACCATGCGCGCACTCATTGCCAGCTCTTTTAGTACGTCTTCTCGGACCACGCCAAACGCTGATTGTGTTAAACCCATATCGGGCACTAAGCCCCACTTGGCTTCCATGATAGACAGCTGGCAATCAGGATGGCTGATACGCACATCGCAGGCGAGCGCCAATTGCAACCCTGCACCAATACAGTGCCCTTCTAAAACTGCTATCACGGGCACTGGCAGATCACGCCACACCAGACAAACACGTTGGAACGAACTCTGCCATGGCTTTACCAGCTCCCAAACCGCGAATGCTTGGTTTTTGGGATGATTTAAATCGCCCAAATCGATACCCGCACAAAACGTCCCTTCCGCCCCATTGAGAATGACCGCTCGTATCGTTTTGTCTTTGCTAATGCGACCTGCTACTGCAATCAGCTCGTTCACTACTTTAAAGCTCATGGCGTTTTTTTTGTGTGGACGATTTAAGGTAACCGTTACTATATTGTCAGTCGCACTGACTTGTAAGGTTTCATACTGATAAGTGGCGATAGTATTCATAACAATCCTTATTAATGAGTAAAAAATGGCGCTGATAACTGATGGCAGTAATATTAACAGCCTTGTCCCTACGCTACCTTATCAATAACTGACTGCCACGATACGATTCACTCTTAATGTCATAAAATATCGGCTCTAAATCATCTTCCATGTCATGTCGTTTTCACTCAAACGGTGATAATTGAGCTGAGGATAAGCAGACAAATCTAGCGTCTGTAAGTTATTTAGCGCGGTTAACAATGCCTCATAATACGGCGCAAGCATGGCAAACTGTGCCGGTGTAGTGTGCTGTACATTCAACAAGCACTTATCTTCTAAATTTTGACTGGCCTGACGTAATTGCGGCACACCCGTGTAGCGACTGCCGCCCAATATACGGTGGGCAATTTGCGCCAGTGTGCTACGGTCACGGGCTTCCCACGCTTGGGTGAGTGCTTGTTTTTCATCATTGATAGTATCGAGCATCATAATGATCAGCTTGGCTGCCAGATCAGGTTTGTTCGCTGAACGAGTAAGGGCATCTTGCCAGTTCAAAATGTTCGTATTATCACCATCACTGACGCTTAGATGGCTGGTTTCTTGGTAATACATCTGTTGTGCAGTATTCGCTGCTGCTTGTTCACTACTCAAGCCATCTACAGGATTTTGTGAGGGATACAGTAAGGGTGCTTGTCCCTGTTTATGCGAGCGTAAACTCTCATAGCGCGGCTGGGTTTCACGCGGTGTTTCGCGTCTATAATCTTCACGAGGCTGACTGTCTCGTAAATAATCATCACGGATTTTCTTTAATGATAACGGTCGAGTGATTTTTTGTTGATTGATCTTATTAGAAGCATTATTACGAATACTCTCATCACCTTTAATCATAGGATAAGTTATCGTAGAATCTGAAGGCCATGTCGAATACGCTTCAGCATTCACATCTTCAAAACCACCATTTACTGAGCTATCAAGTGGCGAGTCGCTTTCTGCTAAGTGGGTAGCCTGCAAACCCGTGCTATGTGCATGAGCACTAGAGGCTGTCGTCGTACGCCCAAGCCATTTTTGTAGCACTTGCAACAACTGAGGCTGACTAATGGGCTTGCCGACATAGTCATTAATACCACTAGCGATAAGTTTGTCTCGCTCATCAGCTAAACCATGTGCCGTCAACGCGATGATAGGAATATGGCTATCAGAATTTTCAATACTACGGATTTGCCTAGCCGCCTCATGCCCTGACATACGTGGCATCTGAATATCCATAAATATTAAATCAATACTATTTTTGTCCTGAGTGCTATTTTTGTCTTCGGTAGACTCTTCAGCGTGAAGCATATTATTCGATTTTTTATTTACTTCATCGCGGGTTTCAGCTTTAGAGATTTGAGTTTTATTCGACAGACTTTGTTTATCACTCTTCGTAGTTTTGATGTTTTTGGTTTGCTGTTTACTGATAATCTCTATGGCATCAAAACCGCTACTCGCGGTCATTACCTGAATACCAAGCTCGCTAAGCAAGGCATCAAGCACCAGCAGGTTAGGCAGATGGTCATCAACGGCCAGTACCGTTACCCCTTTCCAACGCGGTTCTTGCAAGTTTTTTGGCATACTACGATTTTGCGTATCGAGCATGGCGTAGAGCTGTCTTTTATCCAATGGCTCATACAATATATTGGCTTGATAACGGTTCAATAGTGCTTGGTCGGCAGCCACTTGATAGCCAAATACCGCAAGCTTGCCTTGATAATGTAGACGAATTTGTTTGAGTAGCGCCATCATATCGTCCTGGGTATCATCGTCAACGATGACCCAATCCCAATAGTTGCCGCGCTCTTTTAATGATTCAAGTACTCCTGGTAGCGAGTTGGCCTGAGTCAATTTAATCGGTAAATATTGCAAGCTGGCTTTAAGCACTTGAATAGACGCCGTATGATTAATCCATATCAAAACGTTAAATTCATCGGTATCACTCGCCAGCGGCGCCAATACTGGTAGCTCAATCGTCTGACCGGTGGCAGCTTCCAAAACATCCACGTGTGCTGGCATGCGAAACCAGAATGTGGCCCCTTGATTGGCGATGTTTTCTTGAGCGTTATCATGAAAACCAATATCCCCGCCCATCAGACGGGTTAATTGCTTGGAGATGACCAAGCCCAATCCTGTGCCACCATATTGACGAGTGATTGATGGGTCACCTTGACTGAAGCTTTGAAACAGCATTTTTTGATCGGCTAGAGAGATGCCTTTGCCGCTATCTTGCACGCTAATCATCAAGTAATTGTCTCGGTAGTCATCCAAGCTAACGCGCACCACCACATCTCCGCTATCGGTGAATTTAATCGCATTACCCACGATATTGGTCAGTACTTGCTTGAGGCGCAGGGCATCACCATTGATACGCATTGGCACATCGTTATAAAACAACACCGCCATGCGCAAACCCTTTTCTGCTGACACCGGTGAGAGCATATCGACCACGTCATAAATGGTGTCATAAAGGTCAAACTCATGGCGATCGAGTACCAGTTTACCCGCTTCAATCTTGGAAAAATCCAAGACATCATTTACCAACGCTAATAAATGTGCCGATGATTTACGTATGGTTTGCACATATAAATCTTGTTCGGGGTTTAGCTCGCCATGACGTGCAAGTAAGTTAATAAAACCATCAATACTGTTCAATGGTGTGCGCAGCTCATGGCTGATATTGGCCAAAAATGCTGATTTGGCTTGGCTGGTTGAGATTGCCGCATCACGCGCATTTCTGATAGAAATGTTTTGCATTTCCATCTCATCAAAAGCCAAACGCAAATCATCTTCAGTTTGCTCAGCATGGTCTTTTAACTCTTGAAAGCTCCTATGCAGGCGACGCAGCGTTTTGACCAAATCTTGCTGTAATAAATTCAGCTCACCATTTGATTCAACCGGTACGGGCTGGTATAGATTGTCAACATGGGTACGTTGTAATTGCAGACGCAGCTCATAAATTGGTGCGATCCAGCGCTTTGAATAGATATTTAAGCTGAGCAAGAGAATTAAAATAGTGAACAAACCGGTAATCACCAATGCCATGGCAATACGGTAACGCGCAATATAAAGCGGCTCGTTGTCCATATCGACCAATAGCCACAACCTCTGCCCCTCAAACTCTCCCAATATACTGCCATAAGCCGTGCCGATAGCCGTTGGCTGCTGTGATAAGAAGCGCTCTTGTGCATCTATCGATGGCCACGCTTCATCCAATCCATAACCTACTGACGCGAGCACTTGGTTGTTTTCATTGATAATTGCGATACGCTGGACATGTTGCTCGGACTGCATGCGACCGAGTTTATCTTGGATTTCTTCAAGCTTACTTATGGCCGTTAACGCTGTTTTTGGTGTGCCTTCTGCCTCCCTCTCCTCTACAGTGACTTCGCTGTTTGCTTGCTGACGCTCTTGCTTTAAGAGCTCAGGAATCAGCTCGGCAACTGCTGGAGTGTAACGAATGAGCACCGCCTCCGCCAATACCTCTTGCTCTGAATTGCTGGCGCGCATGGTTTCATAAAAGACCAAAATACCACCGACCGCTGCCAACACACAAATTGGCAAAAACACCAATATGATGAGCTGACCATACGCACTGCTGGTATCAAAACGTTTTTTGTATGCCATGCTAGCTTTACTCTCTACTGGGGATTGGGCTATGTATAAATAACGGCGCTAATTGATGACAGCCCCTAAGTCTCTCAACTATTTTAACAGCATTTATAAATATAAATATCGTCATTACCAGGCGTTGCTGATGATTGAGCACCAGTCACAATATCAAATTCAGACGCAATACTAAATATGGCGGCTGCCCACTCATTTACCAAAATCTGTTGATGCCATCAGCGTAGCCAAAAACAAAATGATATAATGATGCAACTTTTTACTTGTCGTCAGATTCTTTTGGTTGCTACAAAAATAAAATGATAGTTAAAATATAAATAAGGATACCTTATGTCCGCTACAGACCTGTTAAACGCCAATTTCATCACTCAAGTCACCGCCCTCGCTGATTGCGTCGGTCAAACGCCGCTGGTCAAGTTACAGCGCCTGCCTGAACAAGAGCAACTGCCTAATGGTACCGCATTACTGGCCAAGCTTGAAGGCAATAATCCAGCAGGTTCTGTCAAGGACCGTCCAGCGTTTAATATGATTTATCAAGCAGAACAGCGCGGTGATATCAAGCCTGGTGACATGTTGATTGAGGCTACTAGCGGCAATACTGGCATTGCTTTGGCGATGGTCGCGGCGATGAGTGGTTATCCAATAACGCTACTGATGCCAACTAACTCAACCCAAGAGCGCAAAGATGCCATGATTGCCTATGGCGCGACGTTAATTGAGGTGGATGAAGGCATGGAAGCCGCCCGCGATTTGGCGCTGCAAATGCAGACCGATGGCAAAGGCATTGTCTTAGACCAATTTAACAATCTTGACAATAGCCAAGCGCATTACCTCACCACAGGGCCTGAGCTATGGGCACAAACTGAGGGCAAAATCACTCATTTTATTAGCTCAATGGGTACCACTGGCACTATTACCGGCGTGTCACGATACCTTAAAGAACAAAACCCTGATATCAAAGTTATCGGCTTGCAACCTGATGAAGAAGCGTCTATTGCCGGTATCCGCCGCTGGCCTGCTGCTTATATGCCAGGTATTTATGATGCGGATTTGGTCGACGAAGTCATGGATGTTGACCAGCATATCGCCGAAGTTTATATGCGCAAACTGGCACAAACGGAGGGCATATTCGCTGGTGTCTCTTCAGGCGCAGCAGCATGGGCAGCGGTGCAAGTGGCTAAAGAAAACCCTGATGCCGTCATCGCCTTTATTGTCTGTGATCGCGGTGATCGTTATTTATCGACCGGTTTGTACAATGTCGATGACAGCATAGAAAACGCAGACAATAAAGCACTGTAACCTCAAAAGCAGCAAGCTTATAAATACTCAGGATTAACTATGTCACAAGCCTTACCATCCGACCCTATATTGGTATTTGATATTGAGACCGTTGCCGATACAGATGCGGCACGTCGTATTTACCCGCAATTGGCTAAGCTTAATGATGCCGATACACTAAGCGCGTTGACGGCGCTACGCATACAGGAAGCGGGACACGACTTTATGCGTTTGCCGCTACAGCGTATCGTTTGTATTTCAGCCTTATATATAAAAGATGGCAAGCTTTCATTGTTTTCGTTGACCGCTGATAAGTTTAGCGAAAAAGACATTCTTGCTAAGTTCTTTCGGGCATTTAGTGACCTAGAAAAACTGCCACAGCTCATCAGTTGGAATGGCTCAGGCTTTGATATTCCTGTGCTGATATATCGTGCGATGCAATATGACCTGTCAGCGCCTTGGCTGTTCGAAGAAGGCGCGCGTATCAAAAATATGCGCTTTGATAACTACGTCAATCGCTTCCACACCCGTCACCTTGATTTGATGGACAGATTTAGCCAATACGGAGCCAGCCGCCGCGAAGCCATGGATGTGGTTGCCAGCTTATACGGTCTACCAGGCAAAACAGATGTCGACGGCAGCATGGTTGGTGATCTGTTTCATAATGGTGACTGGCAAACGCTGTCTATCTATTGTGAGTCTGACGTCATGAATACTTGGCTGATATATTTGCGTTGGTTGCGTTTAACTGGGCAGCTATCCTCAAAAGATTTTGATGCTTGGCAACAGCAAAGCTATGATTACTTAGCAAAATACACCCAAGCGGATGGCAGTGCTCGTCATCAGGCGTTTATTGCTGATTGGTCATCTGCACCCAACTCACAATCAGCAGGGTAGTGAACGTTTTGTTCCATCCTTGTTTTTTAGTATTTATCATTTAATTTATTAAGGCAGGTTTATGCAACCCACCGATTCAAAAACGTCTACAGCGTCTGATGCTACACCGCAAGTAAGCGATACCCAAACCATCACTGTTCCGCCTAATAAGAAAAAGTCTAAACCCTCATCAAAGACGCGTCGTCGTCTAAAAGACGCTGAGCCACTACCCTTTGCTATCGATGGCCTATCGCATGATGGTCGCGGCGTTGCGGTATACGGTAATGGTTTTGGTGTGGACGATGGTCACATCGAGGACAAACATGGCAAAAAAATCTTTGTCAGCTTTGCACTACCTGGTGAAAGCGCCCTAGTTAAAATTACCAATAGTCGTAGCAGCTTTGAAGAAGGCGATGCCATTAGCATCACTGCCAATCCAAATCCTGAGCGTGCCGTACCGCCCTGCCCGCACTTCGGTGTTTGCGGTGGCTGCAATCTACAGCATTGGCAGCCAGATGGCCAAATCAACTTTAAGCAATCTGTGTTGGCTGAAATGCTTATGCACCAAGCCAATGTGGCGCCTGATAACTGGTTAGCACCCGTGGTTGGCGATCGTCTTGGTTATCGTACCAAAGCTCGATTGGGTGTGCGTTATGTCACCAAAAAAGAAACCGCTTTGGTTGGATTTCGCGAGCGCTCAAGTAACTTTTTGGCAGAGCTCAATGAATGCCATATCTTGGACCCACGCATTGGCTTTGAGATTGAGAATTTAAAAGCGCTTATTAGCACGCTAGAAAGTCGTAACAAGATTGCCCAGCTTGAATTGGCCATGGGTGAAGAGATGCCAGAGCTACCCGATGGCAATCAGCCCGTGGCGCTTATCGTGCGAAACCTCGAGCCATTATCAGATGCTGATATTGATAAGCTAAAGACGTTTTTTGCGGCGCGTAACTGGCAGTTGTATTTGCAGTCTAAAGGTGCTGATACTATCCAGCGGATTGCTTTGACCGATGCTGATGATATGAGTCAGCAGTTTGGACGCCTGTATTATCAACTGCCAGAGTACGATTTGACATTTGAATTTATTCCTACCGATTTCACCCAGGTTAATCTGTCTGTGAATCGTCAAATGACCAAGCTTGCTTGTGATTTGTTGGATTTAAAAGCAGGTGAGCGAGTGCTGGATTTATTCAGTGGTTTGGGTAACTTTAGCTTACCGCTAGCGCGACTGGTTGGCGAAACAGGTTCGGTGGTTGGTGTTGAAGGCAGTGAAGCAATGACTGCACGCGCCGCAGACAATGCGCGCCGTAACGGTATTCATAACACCGAGTTTTATAGCCAAGATTTGACCCACGACTGTACCGATGAACCTTGGGCCAACCAAGGCTTTGATGCATTATTAATCGATCCACCACGCTCTGGCGCATGGGAAATCATGCAGTATTTACCCAAATTCAACGCTGAGCGTATCGTTTACGTCTCTTGCAATCCAGCAACCCTCGCTCGTGATACCAAAGCATTATTAGAACAAGGCTATCGTTTGACGGATGCGGGCGTGATGGACATGTTCTGTCATACCGGTCATGTCGAATCAATCGCGCGCTTTGAAAAAATCGCCGTTTGATTCTTTACTTTCTCTCAAATTAACGGTTCAGAATATTAAATAACCGTATTAAAAGCCGCTGACACTCAACCAAAATTTGAGTGTCAGCAGTAGCAATCAATGACGGCTATTTATTCTGATTAACTGTAGACATTACATAGCCCCGCTTGATTTGTTACTGCAACATGAGATAATAATATAAAATTTTACTATCTCTTTTTATTGTTTTTCATTAAGGAAATAGTGAGTATTTACACCCATAGCTTTATATATTTTACGCACGTTTTATAACTGCTAGAAATGGACTTTTTAGCAGTTATACTGTTTTATCGCTGGCACTTTATAGATCTTAAAAACAGGTCTTAAAAAACATCAGTCTTGAACTATTTATGAATCTTGAATCATAAGTGTCCACATAATAGATAAAGTTATAATCAATTTAGAATGGCTAAGAGGAGTCGGCTATGGTAAAAATTCGTGAAGGATTACCGCTGGTGGATGGACAGACCACGCAAGCCGACAGTGCCACACTAGCGGCGCAGCTGGTCGCCAGTCAACGTTCCCATCAGTCTGCCAATAGCTATGCCCAAATTCCACTGGATATCAAACATCAATTGGCGACTCATAAGCTACACACTACTTTTGATCGCTCGGCGCACTATGCTTACCATAGTCATGACCCAAACCTTGAAAACGAATATCTAGACAATAAAATCCTCGATGAATCACCCATACTCTCGGAAAAAGAGTTTGAAGCGATTGATTTGGACCAGATAAATATTGATGTCCCTACTTGGTTAGATAACGTCGCCAAGCGGATT
This sequence comes from Psychrobacter sp. FME5, assembly GCF_014861375.1. Lineage (NCBI taxonomy): Bacteria > Pseudomonadati > Pseudomonadota > Gammaproteobacteria > Moraxellales > Moraxellaceae > Psychrobacter > Psychrobacter sp. FME5. The sequence goes on from NZ_RRYX01000006.1 coordinate 18,912, forward strand.
GGGCAAGAGTCTGTACCTAACCTGAGCGCTGCCTGTGAATTTATTCGCAGCCATATGAATACTAGCGAATCGGAGCGCTCAGGCGCTTACGTGACTGGTATTGGTATGACCGATATCTTAACTTACCTTTATCAAGATGAAGACGCGCTTGTCGCTGCCATGCTCTATCGTAGTGCGCGCAAATCAATCATAAGTCTGGCTGATATCGAAAAAAAATTCGGCACCGATATATCGACCCTAGTCAAAGATACCTTGGCAATGGGTAAGCTGTCTGAAATTATTGAGAGTAACAAACGCTTAGAAGATCATTTCGTCAATAACCAGCGTGACCAACTGTCCAATATCTATAGCATGCTCATTTCTGTCACTAACGATGTGCGCGTCGTGCTTATTAAGCTGGCTGAGCGTACCTTTGCCATGCGCGAATTGACCTTTTCTAACGAGGAGCGACAAAATCGCGTGGCACGTGAGGTCATGACCATTTATGCCCCATTAGCGCATCGATTGGGTATCGCCCAACTAAAATGGGAGCTTGAAGACTTAGCCTTTCGCTACCTTGCGCCTGAACGCTATAAAGAAATTGCTAAGCTGCTATCAGAAAAGCGCAGTGAACGCGAGTCCTATATTCAGCGCGTACAAGACAAACTTAACGACGCCTTGGCAGAAGCCGATATTGAAGGTGAAGTCTCAGGACGCGTTAAACATATCTATTCTATTTATCGAAAAATGAAGCAAAAAGGCTTGTCCTTTGATCAGCTTTACGACATTCGTGCTTTACGGGTTTTGGTCAATAATCCTTCGGACTGCTATCATGTTTTGGGCTTGGTACACGGTCTATGGCGTTATATTCCTGAGCAGTTCGATGATTATATTACCAACCCAAAATCTAACGGCTATCGCTCGCTGCATACCGCAGTCATTGCTGAAAACAAATCGCTTGAGGTACAAATTCGTACTCAAGAAATGCATTTTGAGGCTGAGCTTGGCATGTGCGCCCATGTCAATTACAAAGAAGGCCTAAAAAATAAGAGAGACAACTACCTAAACCAAAGAATCAGCTCTCTGCGTCAGCTATTGTCTATCAATAACGAAACACGCAATCAACCGCGCTCAACATTATTAACTGGTGAAGAGCTAGAAGAATTAGAGTTTGATGAAGAAGACCAAGTGGTTGATTTCGATGAGCTCGAGCGCATTTATATTTTTAGCCGTGATGGCGATATTACTGAGCTACCAAAGGGCGCGACTGTTCTTGATTTTGCCTATTATGTCCATACCCAAGTTGGTAATCGCGCGCAAGCTGCTCGGGTCAATCAACGCTATGTACCGTTGACCTACCAGCTCAAAACGGGTGAGCAAGTCGAAATTATCACTAAGGCATCACGTGAGCCCAACCGCGATTGGCTGGTTGCATCACTGGGTTATATTCACACCAACCGCGCACGCTCAAAACTGCGTCAATGGTTTAATAAACAAGACCGCGACAAGAACATTGAAATAGGTCGACAGATGCTCAGCAAAGAGCTTGAGCGTTTATCAGTGCACCCCAATAGCATCGATTTAAATGACTATACGCAGCATTTTAATGTCAATAATACCGATGATATTGTTGTGGGCTTGGTCACGGGCGATATTGGTCTTAACCAGCTTACCAGCCATATTTCTCGGCAACTGCATTTAGAACCTGAGAAAACTGAAGAAGACTTTACTCCTAGTATTAACACCAGGGATTCTGGAAAGCTTGACGCCTACAAAATCCATATCGATGGCTTGGATAATATCGAGATTGGTTTAGCAGGCTGCTGCCATCCTGTACACGGTGAGCCAATTTCTGGCTATATCACTTTATCACGTGGCGTTAGCGTACATAATCGCGGCTGCCCAGAATATTTGCGTTTAATTGAACGTGATCCTGAACGCGAAATTGATGCTGCTTGGAAAGTTAAATCAGGACGCTATCAACCGGTTGACATCCATGTAGAGGCATACGACAGACGTGGACTACTGCGCGACTTGACCCAAATTATTGATAACGAAAACGTCAATATTCGTCAAGTTGAAACGCTGAGTAACGATGATAATATTGCCTTTTTAAAGTTTCATATTGAAGTTTCAGGGCTGGCACATTTATCCAAGCTATTGGCTAAACTCGAACAGCAGCATGGCATCTTACATGCTCGCCGTGCTGTCGCTTGATTAAAATAACCCGCACTTTTCAAAAGCGCCTTTCATTCATAATAGAGTTTTCATAAAAAACACCATGCCTGAATTACCTGAAGTAGAAACAACCAAGACCAGCCTTGAGCCATTATTAGGCCAACAAGTGACCAATGTAAAAGTATTCCAACCCAAATTACGTTGGTCGATGCCAGATGATTTAAATAGTCTCGTTGGTTACACTTTAGAGAGTGTCAAGCGGCGAGCAAAGTACTTAATACTTAACTTTTTACCAGCAATGGACGGTAGTACCGACTCTTCTAAGCATTTACAGCCAAAACAACTCTTAGTTCATTTAGGCATGTCGGGGAGCCTACAACAGCACAATTATGGTACTGATAAACGCAAACATGACCATTTGGTTATGAGCTTCACTGATGCTGATAATACCAAGACCCAGCTGCATTATTATGATCCTAGACGCTTTGGATCAGTCTTATGGCTTGAAGAATATGGTGATAAGTTGTTGGGTCATTTAGGACCTGAACCGTTATCAGAGGAGTTTACTGCTGATTATCTATATCATTTAATCCAGCGTAGCAATAACTCCAACCAAACGCATGATGACCCTTTAGCCAATAAAGCCAGCACCCGAAAAGCTACCGCCAATAAAACCACTACCAATAAGCAGCCTATCAAACGTGCCATAAAATCTGTGATTATGGAACAGCAAGTGGTGGTCGGCGTCGGCAATATTTACGCGACTGAAAGCTTATATCTTTCTGGCATTCACCCCGCCACTCCAGCCAATGACGTCTCATATGAGAAAATAGTTATACTGGTCGCTCATATCAAAACTATCTTACAAAAGGCGATAAAACTTGGTGGTTCGACGCTACGTGACTTCACAGTGGCCAGTGGTCAAACAGGCTATTTTCAACAGACGTTGAACGTGTATGGTAGACAAGGAGAAGCTTGTCCACATTGTGATACAGTACTCGATAATATCAAGCTTACTGGAAGAGCTAGTGTTTATTGCCCTAGTTGTCAGCCAATAATCTAAAAACCTTTTTATTTTAGACAATTGCTAGTTACTTTACCTTAGACGCCCTATTCTGGGCGTTCAGACTCCTGACATACCAGAAAAACAATTGTTCCTAAATATCTTGCATTTTTGTGCTTCAATACACATATTGCACGCATTTTTATTGCTTATTAACGCACATCTTGCTTTAATGGTGCTAGCACTTACATAAATAGTGCATACTGTTTATGTATCTGTAATATTCACCCTACCTATCGTTGCCGCATTGCTTATATAGAGAAATTATCTCTATGTTGGAGATAGCAACAGCCAGTAATCATACCAATTATGAATTTTAGGATACCGTTATGACTGTTAAAGCCAAGAACCAACGTACAGTTAAGCAAAGCACAGTTAAACAAAGTGTTTTTACTGTTGCCGTAAGCTTAGGTTTGATGGCTGCTAGCATGCAGCCTGCCTTGGCAGCGATAGAAATTGATGAAACTGACTTTGGACCTTCTTACGACACGATGGTGGTTGATACCGTGGTTGGTAAGCCTTTACAACTGGTCAGCGCCGTTGCGGGTACTGCAGCTTATATCGTTAGTTTGCCCTTTTCACTGATCGGTGGTAATGCAGATCAAGCTCAGCAAAAGCTGTTCGTTGAACCTTGGGACGCAATGGGCCGCTGCTTAGGTTGTACCGTTGCTGAAGATAACTATTATAAATCTCAAGTTGTTGATAATAATGTAGTGCGCATTGTCGTCGACCAACCCTCGGAGATTTTGATCAATACCAACGACTATGTGGTCGTCACACCTTAAACGTTACTCACTCCATAGGTGTGATATTTAGAAAAATTAAGTAACATACATCTATTAAAGACAAAAGCTTATCAATCGACAATAAAAAAAGGCTAACTTTGCGTTAGCCTTTTTTATTGCTTTAATTTGGTTAAACCAAACTATTAAGCACCTTTCTTACCACGACCATGACGCTTACGCTCACTTTCAGTCAAATAACGCTTACGTAGACGAATCGCTTTTGGCGTTACTTCAACCAACTCATCATCTTGAATAAATTCAAGCGCTTGCTCAAGCGTGAACTTAACCGCTGGAGTCAATGTTAACGCTTCATCCGTACCACTAGCACGGACGTTGGTTAGCTGCTTAGCCGTTGTTGGGTTAACCGCCATGTCGTCGTTACGTGAGTTAAGACCGACAATCATACCTTCGTATACTTCGAGCTGTGGTTCAGCAAATAACTTACCGCGCTTCTGTAAGTTAAACAGTGCAAAGCCTAGGCAAACACCTTTTGCCATAGAAACCAATACACCATTAGTTCGGCCGCCAACGTCACCAATTTTCTGTGGGCCATAATGTGAGAAACTTGAGGTCATGATACCCGTACCTGAAGTCAATGTTAGGAACTCAGAGCGGAAGCCAATCAAACCACGGGCTGGTATAGTCGCTTCAATACGCATACGACCTTTACCATCAAGCTCCATATTGGTCATCTCACCTTTACGTAGACCAACCTGCTCCATGATAGAACCTTGATGCTCATCTTCAATATCGAAGACGACATTTTCATACGGTTCTTGTAGTTTACCGTCAATTTCTTTAACGATAACTTCTGGGCCTGAAACACCCATCTCAAAGCCTTCACGGCGCATGTTTTCGATAAGTACAGATAGATGAAGCTCACCACGACCCGATACTTTAAATTTATCTGGAGACTCAGTGTCTTCTACACGTAATGCCACGTTGTGAATCAATTCACGCTCAAGACGCTCACGAATGTTACGCGAGGTCACAAACTTACCATCACGACCAGCAAAAGGTGAGTTATTCACTTGAAAGTTCATAGATACTGTTGGTTCATCAACCGTTAGTGCTGGCAATGCTTCAACATGATTGGGATCACAAATAGTATCAGAGATATTAAGAGAATCAATACCAGTAATACAGATGATATCACCTGCTTGTGCATCCTCTACGTCGATACGATCTAAACCGTGATAGCCCATAATTTTTAAAATACGACCATTACGAGTATTGCCGTTCTTATCAACGACCGTCACTTGAGTATTGGTTTTAACTTTACCACGCTGGATACGACCGATACCAATCACGCCCACAAAGCTATTGTAGTCAAGGCTAGAGATTTGCATACGGAATGGAGCATCAGCATCAACTTGCGGAGGCTGAACTACATCAACGATAGTTTTGAAAAGCGGTGTCATATCATCCGCTAAATTATCAGCTTCTAAACCTGCAATGCCGTTCAATGCTGAGGCATAAACAACGGGGAAATCTAGTTGCTCGTCGGTTGCACCTAGATTGTCAAACAGATCAAAGATTTGATCCATTACCCAATCAGGGCGTGAACCTGGACGGTCAATTTTGTTAATAACAACAATCGGCTTTAGACCTTGCTCGAACGCTTTCTGAGTCACGAAACGAGTTTGAGGCATTGGACCATCAACACCGTCTACTACTAGTAGTACGCAGTCAACCATTGACATAACACGTTCAACCTCACCACCAAAGTCGGCGTGACCTGGAGTGTCGACAATGTTGATACGGTATTCAGTTTCGTCAGTAGTATCTGTCCAGCGGATGGCTGTGTTTTTAGCCAAAATAGTAATACCACGCTCTTGCTCAATATCACCTGAATCCATCGCACGTTCAGCAATGTTTGCACGGTCGTCAAAAGTACCAGATTGATGTAATAATTTATCAACCAAAGTTGTTTTACCGTGGTCAACGTGGGCAATAATTGCAATGTTACGCAGGTGTTTGATATCGTTCGCCATATAAAATGCTCGTTTCGTCTTAAGAAAATGCAGTAGCATTAAGCACCGCTGGATAAACTTTTATCTTCAATCAGGTAGATATTAAATACTTACTTTTAGGCGACTACACAATAGGTGCTGTCGTTTAATTATTTTCAGTATAATCAAACATCTACGCTGATAAATTCATCATACAGATAGCTATGCTAATGTACATTCTGTCAATTTACAGAATGTTTGGGCAGCTAGTATAACATTATTGCTTGATAAATTTATGCAATAACTCACCTTTCTCAATACATAAATAAAAAAAAGCCACCCAATGGGCAGCTTTTTTTGTAACTATATATTTAAAATTATAACTAATGAGCGGTTATTTACTCAACAACCATATCTTTAGTTTGTTCAACAGTCATTGTTTTGTCACCAGTGATGATGGCATAAACACGACGGTTCATAGCGCGACCTTCTTCAGTATCGTTTGGCGCGATTGGGTTGTCATAACCATAACCAACAGTTGATAGACGGTTTGGAGCGATACCGAATTCATTAGTTAGCATAGATTTAACAGCAACGGCACGAGCTTCAGATAGGCGTTGGTTATAACGTGCTGAAGGACCAGTTTTAGAAGCATGACCTTCTACACGTGCTGTAGAGTTTGGATACTCACGCATCTTCTCTGCTACTTTAGCGATTTCTGGTTTGTACTGATTTTTGATAGCTGATTTATCGTTATCAAAGAATACACGTAGTTCCATTTTCAGCTCATCAGTAATATCTACTGGTACTGGGCAACCGCGCTCATCAACTACAACGTTCATAGGAGTGCCTGGGCATGCATCGATGCTATCAGGTACGCCATCACCGTCAGAATCAAGATCAGATTCCACAACCACTACTGGCGTATCATCAACCATTGGCTCTGCAACTGGTGGTACTGCTACTGTAGGGGCTAAATGACCACCAAGTACAACTTCTAGGCCGGCCAACGCCATGCCTTCCCACCAGTTGTTATCGAAGTTATGAATCGCACGAGCTTCACCACGTAGGCTTAGCGCGTCGTTGATGCGATACATAGCACCTAAACCTAGGTTACCGATAGTGTCTGTTGTTTCTGATACTTCAGTACCAGCAGCTATTGTAGTGCCAGCTGGAATACCTTCTAACGCACTCTTAGTTGTATATGACTCTTGGTTTTCTACTTTGATTTTAGACTGACCAGCACCAACCAATACATATGGTTTGAATGCGTTATCAGTGTAACCAGTGAACTCTTCGGTACCGATCAAGAAGTTACCAGAAAGCATGGTTTGTTCGACGTCAAAGCGGTTAACGCCTGCATCAGCAGAATCTTCAGAAGCTTCGCCATTCGCGCTAGATACACCGTACTCTACTTGGAACTGAGTAGAAGGAGTCAGCTCGATACCTAGAGCCGCACCAGTATATAGGCTACTTTCTTTGGCTACGCCACCATTGTTGTTACCACGAGTACCATCACCGATAACATCGCCATTGGCGTTTTCATAAAGGTTTTTACCAGTAGCAAGAAGATCACGTTGATCATCATGAGCTTCACCAGTGTAATGATAACCTAGTAATAATGGGCTGATAGTTACACCAGCATTAGCTGCTAAAGGTGCAGCCGCTACAGCAACAATAGCTAGAGCAATTTTATTCAATTTCATGGACTTCCTCCAAAGGATAATTTTAGTGATGCATTAAGCAAAACCGCTTCTCAAGATGTTCTAAAATAGACATCTTTTACGAATTTGTAAGTGACAAAGCAAAACCAATTAAGGAGTAGCTTAGCGATTATCAATTCAGTTTACAACTTTTTTCGTTAACGAGCTACACATTATTACACGATACTGTCGTAACTAAAACACAATAATCCGCTTAAGTTACCTAGAACTAACACACCTTACGATTTTTATCTTTTGTATGTCAGTTCACAATAGATAGTCAGCCGAGCAATACCTACTGTCTGGACATATTTTAATACATTTAGACATTTTTCTCTATTACTAAAACCTGTCATTCACTAATTGAAACATTTTTTGACAGTAGACATATATTCTGTTTATATTGTATCAGTCAACATTATTTCATACATTACAAAGATAACTGTTGTTACAATTTATCTGTCGCCAGCCAACTTACTCATCATAGGCAATAAGACCTCATGACACTTCTTTATAAGATATTGTTAAGTTATGAAAGGCTATCTAAATTTTCTTTATTCACCCTAACTTTGGTTAGGAATGAGTTCGCGAACAGTAGTAGATCGAGTGTTTATGGTTTTTGGTTCTACTTCCAATGGCTTAGGACACCTAACTCTAGGAAAGAAAAAAGAATACAGATAAGGACTCTTGGGCATAGAGGCAGACAAGGTTTTACGTTGGTTGAACTCATGGTTACTGTCGCTGTATTGGCCATCATAGTAAGTATCGCTACTCCGGCAATTCTAAATCAGTTAGCAAGTATGGAAGCTAAGCGCATCAAAAACCAACTAGAAAGCGCTCTACGTTTAGCAAAAGCAGAAAGTCTTATTAGACGCCAAAACGTGTTGGTTTGTCTATCTAATGCTGCTGGTCGTTGCGATAGAGACAGTGATAAAATACTTTTATTATTTATAGACAGTAATGGTAATAATCACTTTGATGCTCAGGTAGATTTTTTGCTGAGCCAGCAAACTTTAAACTTAAAATACGGCAAGCTGAAATTGCGAGTAGGAAACGAGCGTCATTACACCAAATTTTGGGGTGATAGTGGCATACCTCGAGGGCATTTTGGCCATATCAAATACTGCCCGATCGCTACTTATAGTCAAGCCATGTATCAAATCTCATTCAACCAGACAGGCATTATTAAACAGAAACTTAATGAAGACCACCCTACCGAGTGTAATAAATAATGCGACGAGTAATAAGGCCTGCCCGAATGCTTAAAATATCGTCAGTTCGATGTAAAAAAGATACCGTGCGACGGGTATTAATTTTTTGCAGCCTCTGTCAGCGTAGACACCGCAAGCAAGAAAAATTAATACCCGTCACGCGTCAAAGAAAATGTATCTTAATTTAGGGGCTGTATAGAATGTATAAAACATAGCTTAAGGTTTTTTGTGCATCGCTTCTTTCATCATAATAACCGCCTGCTCTAACCCTACGAATACAGCATCGGCAATGAGTGCGTGGCCAATGTTTAACTCATAAATGCCTTCAATCTGTGCAATAGCATTGACATTATCACGGGTTAAGCCATGTCCTGCATTAATCAAAAGTTCGCTATTGGTACGTTGCGCAGTAGCAATCGCATGTTTGATGCGTTTTAGCTCGGCATCTTGTGCCGTTTTGTTGTCTGCTAAACCTGCTTCAGCGTAAGCACCCGTATGCAGTTCAATGGCATCAGCACCGCAATCTATGGCCGCAGAAACCTGCTTGTCTTCTGGATCAATAAATAAAGAGACCTTAATGCCTGCAGCCTGCAACTTGCTAATATAATCGGTCAGCCAAGTCATTTGCCCTGCGACATCAAGCCCACCTTCTGTCGTCAGCTCTGCGCGTTTTTCGGGGACTAAACATACCCAAAATGGTTTAACTTCGCAGGCAATCACTAGCATCTCAGTCGTCGCTGCCATCTCTAGATTCATTCTAGTCGTCAACTGCCCTGCTATCTCATAGACATCTGAGTCTTGAATATGACGACGGTCCTCACGCAAATGGATAGTGATACCATCGGCACCTGCACGCTCGCACAATAAAGCAGCCTCTAAAGGACTGGGATAAATCACCCCACGTGCTTGACGTAAAGTTGCCACGTGATCAATATTCACGCCTAACAAAGGGGTTTGAGAAGTATTTTTAGATGAAGCGAATGAAGAGGTGGTCATAATAAATCCTTTTGATAACAAAACCTATATTTAAAAACAAGCATCCCAGCAGCACTATATTCTTTTAAAAGTGAATCAACTATAACTATAATTTGTCTTTTTTGAAGTAGCTCAACTATAGTGAAGCTATTAGCAAATAACAATTCTATTATTGATAGCGCTGTTGCTGCTGCCATAACAGACGACTTTGTAATGGTTGATAATCAAGTAGATGGTCTATCAGCTGCCGATGAATCCTTGACCAATTATTCAGTGTGGTTTCAGCAATACCCAATTTTGCCATCTCAATAATATCCGCACCTACAAAAAGGCTTTGTCCAGTAGCACTTTCTACATGCTCAGACGGCATATTATTCTGAGAAGTAGGCATAGAGACAGCAACCAAACCCACATCAGGTAAAAAACGATACACACAATCAGCTTCAATGCCATCCTGCATACTGTCATGAGCTAGCGCTAAGGTAAAACCCAACTCGCTAAATAAGTGCTGTTCAAACTGGCGCAAACACAGACGCAATTGATTGGCGCTTAAAGGCTGTCTAAGCTGAATCAGACTTTCTTTATAATGCTGCCACAATACTGGCATCGGGTCTTCAGTAGGTAGGAGACGCCACAGTATTTCATTTAAATACAATGCCGAGTATTGATGTTGGCCCGTGATGTTTTCGTAAGGAGCTGACTCTAGATAAGGCACTGGCTGTAGCAAAGTAGCAGCGTCTTTTGCGGCGCCTGTCTCAATAATATTTTGTGAGGCAATATTAATTTGACTAAAAGTCTTTAAATCACGTTTACCAGTGGCGAAGAGTTGCAATGGCATAAATAAGGGCGCGCCTTTTTTCCCAATACCGTGTATCACCCCATGTTGCTGAGAAAAAAGATAATATAAGGCGCGCTTTTCTTGATAGGGGCGCTGATGCAATAGATAACCGACTAACGCTTCATTACGCATGTGTTATTACCTCAACATTAAGCATCAGTATCGAGCACATAAAAAAGTGATTAAAGCGCTACTTTGCGATTAATACCCTAAACTGGTTAACGCACGCTCGTCATCAGACCAACCGCGCTTCACTTTTACCCATAGTGTCAGCATGATTTTTTTATCAAAGAGCTGCTCCATATCTTTACGAGCATCCATACCAACTTGCTTGATACGTTGACCTTTATCACCGATAACAATGGCTTTTTGGCCACTACGCTCGACATAAATAGTGGCATCAATAAAGGTACAAGCCTTACGTGGACGACCTGTTTTTGGATCGGTATGCGCAGGCTCATCTTTGAACTCGTCAATCTGTACCGTTAAATCATACGGTACTTCATCGCCTGCGCTACGCATGATTTTTTCACGGATAATTTCGCTGGCTAAGAAACGCTCTGAGCGGTCGGTGATTTGCTCAGTATCATAGATAGGTGCGGCAACTGGTAGATGTGAGGCAATCACTTCTTGTAGACGGTCTAGGTTCTGACTTTTTAATGCGGAGACAGGTACAATATCAGCAAAATCGAAACTATCACTAAAGGTTTCAATAAGCGGCAACACGCTGCCCTTATCTTTTAAAGTATCCGCTTTATTAATGACCAATACCACGGTCAAATTTGTCTCGCCGAGTTTCTGCAGGGTCAACAAATCATCGTCACGCCACTGATCTGAGTCAACGACGAATAATACCAAATCAACATCTACTAAGGCAGATACTGCGGCTTTGTTCATGCGCTCATTGATAGCACGCACTTCATTACGGTGAATACCTGGAGTATCTACAAACACAGCCTGCATTTCATGGTTTGATAAAATACCATGAATACGATGGCGAGTGGTTTGTGGCTTACGTGAAGTGATAGATAGTTTTTGACCCAATAAGTGATTCATCAAGGTTGATTTGCCGACGTTTGGACGCCCAACGATGGCCACATAACCTGCCTTAAAATCATCAGCAACATGCCCATGGCTACTAGGGGCAAAAAAATCTTCAATGGCCGTATCGTTTTCTGATGTAATATCTTCTGAATGCGTTATATCATCATTAGTGGTATCTTTATTACCTTGGTTTGGATTCAATTCTGTGTTTTCGGTCATATCGTCGGCATTATCTTCATTATTGGATGGCAAATCAGTACGATTGCTCATAGGGTAATCCTGTAGGGTTTATAACCAGTCAAACGGTGATTAATAAGGCATTGATTGTATCAACACTAAAAAATCGGCACCGTTATTGGCTGGAAAATATTGAGGTCTTAAAATAGGTTGTCAGACTAGAATCATGTTTTGCGCCTAGCTACATATCCGTTATGTGCGCTTTTTAGCTGAATTTGGGAGTTTATGCAATTGATTGATCATCAGCTCAGCGGCTTTTTGTTCAGCGATACGGCGGCTTTCGCCAGATTCAGTAATATCAGCACAGTTATTGATATTAACATGACAACGTACAACAAAGATTTGATGCGGGGCGTTACCTCGGGTTTCCATCAGCTCATAATGAGGCAAGTCAAACTGCTTAGACTGTAGCCATTCTTGCAAGCGACTCTTGGCATCTTTTAGAGCTTTTTGATCATTGACGTTATCAATCAAACTGCCATACCAAGAGAGAACGCAATCGCGAGTAATGTCCATATCTTGGCTGTCTAAATAGATAGCGCCAATCAGAGACTCTACCGCATCCGCCAATATAGACGCACGATTACGACCACCGCCCTTGCGCTCACCTATCCCTAAGATAAGATGATTAGAAAGCTCTAAGTTTTGGGCAATGATAACCAACGACTCTTGCCTGACCAAAGTTGCCCGCATCCGAGTCAAGCGGCCTTCATTTTGGGTAGGATAACGATGGTATAGTGCCTCACCGACAATCATCCCCAATAATGCATCCCCTAAAAACTCTAGACGCTCGTAGTTTTTTTTGCTATCAAACGAGCGATGAGTGAGTGCCAGCTTTGGCAAGCTTAAGTTATTAAACACATAGCCTAACTTACGCGTCAAAATAGCTAACCGCTGAATAAACTCTGAGCTAACAACAAGCGTGTCGCCAGACATGCTGTTTTTTGGGGTAGTAGGAAGCGCTTGGGCGTTCTGCGAAGTTGGTTTCATGCGTGGCTTATGGTTATCCCTTCTGTTTTACTGATTTGGTTAATATCGTCAATTCCATATAAAATCGAATACGGCGTCAGGCTCACTCAGTCTACTATTTGTAGTGCTTGCACTCGCCTTCTTTGTATCCAAATTACTTTAAACAGACTATAGTCGTTAATAACCATATTCATCAATTGGTTTTATAGAAAAATTCAAATTTTAAAGCTGTTTTATGAGTGCTTTAATAGACTCTTAAGCTAATCTATCGTGTCCATATCAATCGCCCCTTCGAAGCGATTAATGATATCAACATTATTAAAAAAATTCTTGGTCACTGCGTATTCTTTATAAATAGCCAGCTGTCCTGTTTTTTTATCAGTAAATGTAAATACGTCCTCTGCCTGAGTATCATAATCAGCATTAATAGATAGCTGTCTGTTGACACGTTCAACGAACTGCTTTGCCGTTTCTTTATTATTGTTCGATTCTTGAAGCTGTGCGCTTAACGTTTTAGTCAATTGATAATCACCAATCTGAGCGGGTACAATCGCGACAACCAGTTTGGCAGCAATGCCCAAAGCGATAATGATTAACACAATGCTCGTCACACTAGCACCGCGCTGCGTAGACAATCCAGATAGGTGCTGCATTATGATGTTCCTTTACGGGTAAATTGCTATTTTGCTAGATATTTTTTAATAGATGGCTGCTTTAATAAATGACTGGCTGCTATGAATAGGAAGTCATTTATTAGATAGCAATAATACTAGCACAAAACTATTATCGATAAACCAACCAATAGAGCACTCATAAATTTATCTCTTACGACATCAACCTTTTACAACATTAATCACTTATGCCATTAATCAATACTACCATTGCGCTTGAAGCTCGGTAAATTAAGCCCTGGTGGCTTATGCATCCAGATATAAACCGCCTTACCCGCTAGGTTTTCATCAGGTACAAAACCCCAAAATCGACCATCCGCACTACGATCACGGTTATCACCCATCACAAAATACTGACCTTCTGGCACATCGATACGCCATTCAGTACCTTCTGAGCTAACCACTTCTGGTGATTGCTGCTGCAAAAATGGCGCGTATTGCGAGCTGTTCATGCCATTTAAGTAGCGAACAAGGTGTTTATTCTCACCTTGAGTTTCTTGAAAATACTGCGCCTCACCTTCCTCTTGCTCACCCATCGCCGCGGCACTTTCTTCTGTTAATACTTGTCCTGGGCCAACCTGCCCCGGTAGATACAGCTGCGAAGTCAACTCAGCATTTGCCGCATAATCGACAGCTTTAGTGTCAACGGCAACATCATTGACTGCAAGTACCCCTTGGTCATAGCTAACAGTATCACCAGGCAAACCGATAACGCGCTTGATATAATAAATGCTAGGGTTTTCAGGGTAACGGAACACGGCTACATCACCATGGTCAGGCTCACCCGTATCCAACACTTTATTGTAAGTCAGTGGTAGTCGCACTCCGTAGGCGTATTTATTCACAGCGATAAAATCGCCTGTATATAAAGTCGGCACCATAGAGGATGAGGGAATATTAAAAGGCTCAATCAAAAACGAGCGCACTATCAATACCACTGCCAATACAGGAAAAAAATCGTAAGCCCAGCGTACCAACAAGCTTTCTTTACCGCGCCCACGGGTTTGACGCTGTTTGAGCGTTAACTTATCTAATAACCAAACAATACCCAAACCTATGGTCAACGGCACTAAAATTAAATTGAAATCAAAATCCATACCAAATTGCCTATTAACGAGCGGCTCATCTCATTACTTGAATGATAAGACCAACTACATTTGACGTATTATATGCAAAATCAAATAAGAGAGATTGTGCTATTAGCTATCAACTTGTAACACGGCTAAGAACGCCTCTTGAGGGATTTCTACGTTACCTACTTGCTTCATACGTTTCTTGCCCGCTTTTTGCTTAGACAACAGTTTTTTCTTACGTGAGACGTCACCACCATAACATTTGGCCAGTACATCTTTACGCATGGCTTTCACTGTGCTGCGACCAATAATTTGACTGCCAATCGCCGCCTGAATCGCCACGTCAAACATCTGACGCGGAATCAATTCTTTCATCTTGATCACTAGCTGATTACCACGATAACGCGCTTGGTCTTGGTGCACGATCATCGCTAACGCATCAACTTTGTCACCATTAATCAGTACGTCTACCTTGACCAATTTATCAGCTTGATAACGCTCAAAGTTATAATCCAGTGAGGCAAACCCGCGAGACACCGACTTTAGACGATCAAAGAAATCCATGACCACTTCACCCATCGGAATATCAAATATCAGCTGCACTTGCTTACCCATAAAGCGCATATCAACCTGTACACCGCGACGCTCGATACATAGCGTCATCACGTTGCCCAAATAATCTTGTGGCACCAAAATCTGGCAGCGAGCAATCGGCTCGCGAAACTCTTCGATATTGTTAGGCTCAGGCAATCTTGATGGGTTATCTACATAAATCACTTCGCCATCTTTCTTTTCAATCTCATAGATAACCGACGGCGCAGTAGTGATTAAATCCAAGTCATATTCGCGCTCTAAACGCTCTTGGATAATCTCCATGTGCAGCATTCCTAAGAACCCACAACGGAAACCAAACCCTAGCGCATCAGAGGTATCGGGCTCAAAGAATAGCGAGGCATCATTAATCTGTAACTTTTGTAGTGCCTCACGGAATTTTTCAAAATCATTGGCGTCAACGGGGAACATACCCGAATAAACCTGCGGGGTAATTTGCTTAAAACCAGGAATACGATCCACATCAGGTGTTTTGGCAAGCGTAATCGTATCACCAACTGGCGCGCCAGCAATATCTTTAATACCGGCAATAATAAAGCCAACCTCACCCGCCTCTAGAATACCTGTATCTAACGGCTTAGGTGTGAACACCCCAATAGAAGTGACTGGATGAGACTCTTTGGTCGATTTGATATAAATCTTATCGCCTTTTTTGACCGTCCCTTCACGGACGCGCACTAAGGAAACTACCCCTAAATAACTGTCAAACCATGAGTCAATGATGAGCGCTTGGAGCGGCGCATCACGATCACCTGTTGGCGCTGGGATAACTTCAACCAAGGCCTCTAACAGCTTATCGACGCCCAGCCCTGATTTTGCTGAGACACGCGGCGCATCAATCGCTTCAATACCGATAATGTCTTCAATCTCTTGAATCACACGCTCAGGCTCAACTTGCGGCAAATCAATCTTATTCAGTACCGCCATCACTTCTAAGCCTAGGTCAACGGCGGTATAGCAGTTGGCCACTGACTGCGCCTCAACCCCTTGTGCCGCATCAACGACCAAAAGCGCACCTTCGCAAGCAGCGAGCGATCGTGAAACTTCATAAGAGAAATCGACGTGACCAGGCGTATCAATAAAATTAAGCTGATAACGCTCACCATTTGGATGGTCATAAAATAAGGTGACCGATTGTGCTTTAATCGTGATACCGCGCTCTCGCTCGATATCCATGGAGTCGAGTACTTGCGCCTGCATCTCGCGATCTTGCAAGGCACCGCACATCTGAATAAAACGATCCGCAAGCGTCGACTTGCCATGATCAATGTGGGCAATGATTGAAAAGTTACGAATATTGGCTAATGCAGTCACAAAGCGCCTACTAAATTAAAGGTGATAGAATAATAAAAAGAATACTGTCAGGCACACGCAATAAAATCAGTGACCAGCGTTGAAAAGAAGACGGTTAAAATCAGATTATTGATTAACAGTATCGTCTCGAGTCAATCGCTTAGGATACAAACTCTTGCGCGCAGGCATGAAGGAGTATTCTAGCAGTTTTCCACTATAAAGTAAGGCGATTTTAGTAATAGAGAAATGATTTATAGGCGAAATTACCAGCGGATAAACTGTATAGATAAAAAAACGAGCCCATTATGAAAGTTCTAGGGCTCGTCCTTATTTTAAAAATACCGATAGTAACACTCTAGTCATACTCAAAACTAATGACAGATATATTACTGAGGTGTATTGGTTTCAGAAAGCTCAACCTCTATACGCTGGTCTTCTACTTGATTCAGATATTTATATATCCACGGCGACCGACCATAAAAAGAACCATTTAACTGGGTTTGTTCTATCAAATACTCACGAAAGCGCAGATAAAACTCATTGTCTGGGGCTTTAGGCTGTTGCCAAAAATCGTTGAGCGACTTTTGATCGGTCAGCTTCGGCGTATCGTAAATCGCGCGACCCATGACCTTGGTTGGTTTTTTATGATAGACCGATTGCAGCCCTGTCGTGCTATTTATCGTTACCATCCCAATACTATGCTTCATTAGGGTTGGCAGGTGCATGTCACAACCATAAAAAACACGCTCCGACACTTGATAGCGCGCCGCCAAACTAGATACCAGCTCACGATAGTCTCGATGACCACGATCTAGCGGATGATGCTTAAATACTAGCAGCTGCTTTTGCTCGGCATGACTGGCAAAGCTGGCGATAGACTCATCAATAAACTGCACCACGTCACGGTAATCACTATGATGCGTAATCTGTGAGTCATTGTGCACTTGTAGGCTAATCAAAAAGTAATTGTCGCTCTCTTGTTTGGTCAGCCGGTGTTGCAACCGCATATCGGGTAAATAGCCACGCAGCTTACGCCATGGCGCTTTTAACCAAGCGATTGCCTCTTGCCACGCGGTCATACCTCGGTAATGAGAATAGTGTGGATAGCGACTTTTATAAAGCCAAGCGATAATATAATAAACAATAGCAGCGATACTCAAACGATAGAATCTATTGTGTGTATATAAGGGTTTATCGTTGGCTTTTTTGAGTGCTTTGATATCCGCTGTATTTAAGCGTGAATAACCATTAATACCATATTGCTGTAAGGTGATATAGTCAGGGCGTAAGTAGCCTTCTTCAAAGACAAAGAAAGACGTCTCTAACGCCTCGCTGACACACGCAGCTTGGGTGTGGTGCGGACGACAATCACCGAAGCAAACAATAGCATCGATACCTTGTTCTTTGATAAAAACCTGCAACCAAGCAGTGAACTGTGCCAACGTGCCCGTATAGGCATAGGTATTATCTTGGTGATAAAAAAACGCATCGCCTGCATTAAAGTTAATCTTACTAACTTTGATATCCTGAGTTTGTAAAAATGACGAAAAACGGTTGAAGAATCCGCCCATCTTTCCTTGTAATAGCAAGACGTGTCGATGAGTGAGCAGGTGAGACATCGAAGCTGCCATAGTATTAAATTACCATTAATTGAAAGATATGAGATAGAGATACGCGAGGTTATTAAACCGCGTGAATATACGGATATTACCAGTAATTATACCGAAAAAACCCCTGCTTGTCGCAATGGATTTCCGCTATGGCTCTACAATAAGTTTCGGGAAAATTTAGGGAAAATCAACGAGATCGTTTGCGTAGACGCTGCTGCCACCGATGACGCTGTTGCATAAAACGTGTTGCGGCATGGCGTTTAAACTGCGTGGGTAAATTTGATAAGGCTGATACTGAAGGCTTAATTAAGTTATTGGTATTGCTAGATATTTCAGATGAAGCCTCGCCATTTTTAGTATTTTTGAGAGAGAATGAGTTTTCAGGCGGATATAAATAATCAATGACTTGCTCTACTTGTGCCAGTCCATAACCAGTAGGCAAACGATATAACGGATAGCGGATAAGCGCGCAATGCAGTAATTGCTCAAGCGTCAATGTTGTGTCTCGCTTACGTCTCTTTAGATAATCAGATTTTGGTGATAACTGCACATCGATATCTGTTGTTAAGCCCCAACCTGCATAAAACGGCAAACCATAACACGTCACTTTTAGACCACGGAGCAATGCTTCAAAGCCTGTCAATGAACTGATCGTATGTACTGCATCGACGCATTCTAAACAATCAGGCATCGCGGTATCATAAGCGACCGCTTGTACCTGACGTAATCCTGCGGCTGCGACTTTACCCGCCCTTAATCCTGCTTCAACATCAGGGTGCGGTTTATAAATTAGATAAGCATCAGGATTATCTTGGCATACACGCTCAATCAAGCCACTATTGGTCTTAATCGTCGAACCACAGTACTGCACCGATAAATCATCTTCTACTTGACCAATAATTAGAATACGGTGTTTGCCAGATGCCTTTGCTTCTTGCATCCAAGAAATATGTTTGCTGTCAACACTGTCGACATCAGCCCCGACATTGTATTTACTCACCCGCTGAGTAAGTAATTTATCTTGCAGTGTCTGCACACGTATACTTTGTTCTGCTGTCAACGTTTCGCAATCACCTAACAAAGTCTCTAAATCTGAAGGCTGGGTGGCATCATAATAAATACCTTGCTTGTCGATCACTACCGACAATGGCGCTAATAACGTCGCACCCAGACCGTTCGAGCGAATAAAGCCATCTTCCATACAGTAGATAGCTGGGATATCTGAGTGCTTTTCACCACGTTTATTCTGTAATCTCTGTTGTACTTGCTGACGCTTGGCCAAACCCCAGACTAATAAGGGCTGCTGATAATTGGCCCGAAAATGATCGGGGTGCAGCAAGTTTTTTAGCCGTGGTTTGGGTTTGATAAATAATGTCGTACGCGGAAAATCCACAAAGGCTTTAACGAATGGCAGTTTCCAGCGGCTAAATTCGTATATGGTTAAGCCGCCCTCAAAGCAAGCTTGCCAGTACCGATTAGTAACCAACCACTCAATCGCCGTGTCAATATCACAAGCCTGCTTGGTGGCTGGATCCACATAGCAGCTATAATCCAGATAAGCACTATAAAACAACGCCTCTAACGTAGTCTTAACCTTACTATCCAAAACGCTAGGAAATAACGCTTGGTTTGTTGTTTCTCTGGCCTGTAAAAATGTATTAGCAGATGCTTGACGGCGTTTCTCAACCGTTTTTAGTAAGCGTTGTGGCGCCCCGCTGTCGTCAGTAAGCCCCCAGCCACTATACCAATTGACCCCGAAACAATGTACTTTTTTACCGAGCATCAAGGCTTCAAAGCCCATATGCGAGCTAACCGTATAAACATGCTCGACTTGCGCTAGCAACGCGATGGGGTTGAGTGCTTGGGTTAAGAGACGGACGTTCTTGGGTAGTTTTAGACTGGTCAGATATCCTGATTTTGATGCAGGATGTGCTTTTATCCAAATATGAGCATTAGGATGATTGCGGCAAGCGGCTTTTAACATCCGCTTAAACTGACGTTTGTCAGCACCAGCGCCTGTAATAGAGGCATCACCTGCGACCTGATCAATCAATAAAATGTGTGATTTTAGCGGTTTTTTTTCGGTATTAACATTGCCCTGATTAACCAATTTATCTAATGACGGACAATCCATTACTGCATTATATTTGCTAAGATGTTCCGCACAAATACGCGCCATCAGTCGTTGAGCATGTTTTTTGTTTAGAGAACGCTCTTCAGGTTTGGTGACGCTTTTAGTGCGCTCAATAATCAGTTGCTCAAGGCGTGAGCTTTGTGCCAAATCAAAGTAGATGCCGATATCATCGACAACGACGCTTACACCATGACGGCTACCAATACCTGAATCTAATGAACGTAGAAAACCATCTTCAACACTCAATGTGGTCAGATTTTGCCGCGTAGCAAACTTACTGGCTCTTTGATAACTTTTTTTATGCCCCCAACCGATAAAAGCATCGGGTTGCTGTTTTGATAAACAAGAAAATTGCTGTTGAACAAAGTCAGATAGCGGTAATTTAGATAATGGTAACAACGGGTTTTTGTGATTAATGAGACGACGTTGTAACCCTGACCAGAGATACCAGCGCTGAATATCTGCTTGCAAAACCTGGGATAGCAGCACATTGTTACGACGCATCCCTTTACCAATGACCGCCAGTTGCTTTGGTGAGGTACGCGGGTCTGATGGCAAAAATAGTGCATTATCATAGGGCGATACTACTGGTATTTTACCGTCACCTTGAACACTTTTTGCCATCTTTGCCCCCTTTATCCATTACTTTTGCATCAATCTATACAGATGATGTTTTATGTCGCTATTAAATAACAGTTATAAATCGAGGACAACTTTAGCTGCGATTGCCAATTGATAGACAATCTGCGACAAGCCACGGGTGATTTCTACGCGCTTGGTTTTGACTTTTGGTAATACCATAATCTCGTCACCTTGCTGGATACGGTAGGCGGTATTGACCACTTCACTGGCCCCATTTTGATGGATAACCAAGATTTCTTTAACGTCAGCATTATCAGAGAAACCGCCTGAATTGGCAACATAATCACCAACGGTATAATCTGGGTTAAAGGTAAGCGCACCTTGTGCTCGTACTTGACCATTGACCGTAATGACTGAGGTTTGGGCAGGTATCTCAATGATATCGCCTTGCTGCAAAATAATATCCTGCCACGAATTCGGTACCACGACGATTTGACCCGTTGTCTTCACGTTACGTGCTTTGGCGACAAATTGCTTAACCAAAGTGGCATCATCTTGACGTAGTGCCGCCTCTTCGCGAGTGGTCGACTGCGTAGCAAGCGTCAGCTCTTCTAAACGATCAAGCGACTCATTAATCATGCGTTTTTGTTGCTCAGCAACGGACTCACGATAAATGGTCAGATGCGAGAGCTTCGCTAATGGACTCGGCTGCAACTGTGGAACGATGTCTTTGAGACGCGCACCGTCCTTCACTATCATCGCACCATTGCCGGTATGCGCGCCTTTAACTTGCACCGCGATTGTACCAGCATAGCGATCGGAGGTGACTACCATCTCATCACCATTATAAACAGGAACGCTTTGCGCTTCCGCCAGTGAATAGTACTCGGCGGTTTGCGCACGTCCTGCACTGCGGGTAATGCTAACGTTGGTAGCGTTCGCTTCCGGACTAGCCACTTGTAAAACATCACCGATAGTTAAGTCATTAACATCAAATTCAAAGGTATATTCGTTCTGGACCTCACCACCAACGACAAACGTCTTTTTCTGCGGAGCAACGGTAATGACATCGCCATCACGGAAGGCGAAAGACTGCAGTTTACCCGCTAATAAAAAATCATATAGATTGACCTGCTGTAACATCTGACCATTGCGTTTTATCTGAATATCAATGTAGCTACCGCGTGTTGGATCAACACCGCCCGCTCTATCCAAATAAGACAATACGGAGTCTGCTGCCAGTCCACCATAATAACCAGGCTGCTTGACAAATCCAGTGACGAATACTTTAACCGGTTGCGCTTGCTCTAAGGATGCATAGACGCCAACGTTCGAGCGATAAATACGATTGACCGCGCTCTTGACTACATTCTGCAGATTGCCATTTTGGACGCCAGAAACGCGAACCGGACCGATATTAGGCAAAAAGATATTGCCTTGTGGATCAACCGTCATAGTGGCGGCATATTGATAAGCTCCCCACATCCGTACTTGTACATTATCACCAGGGTTAATCGAATAGCTGTCGTTAAAAGTGGAGCCAGAAGTCGTGGAAAATGCGCCGCGAAATAGCTGCTCACCGAACATCAAGTCTTGAGTATCGATGTCTTGATAAGGTCGTGTGGTGTTAATAACAGACTGGCTAGGTAAGCTTGCCGCATCTACCGCTTCTTGAGTAGTGCCCTGCCCTTGTACACCACCAGCAAAGGCTTGCGTTGAGACATTAATATTGTTGCGATTTTGATCTTGACCCCTGCTGTTGGCAGACGTACCAAAGCTCGAACCTGCCATTTGATCGGCATAACTGCCTGCTGCTAGCGCTGGAACACTGGTTGCTGCCATTGCCAAACTTATCGCTTGTATCACTGTCACGATAGGACGTGGTTTCATATTCATGAGTGGTATTCCTTTGCTGATCTATCGATCATTACTAATATCTGGTTTGTGACAAATGGCTGCGATGATCACGGACAACGACTAGCTACGATGATCACGGACAACCGCCATCACTAGGCGCACAAATCCATAAAGCATCAAAAGCAAAGCCAACGATGTCCAAATAATATAAGCTCGGCGTGGATATAATGCTTCTTCAGCTTCATAAGGGGTTGAGATCACAATCAAATTCTTCATCTTTTTAAAGGCTTCTAGACGCGCCTTTTCAAGCGAAGACAACGACAATTTATACAGCTCAGTCGCGAAGTCAACATCGGCTTTAATGGTCTCAAACTGTACCGCTTGACGGTTCAACTTGGTGGTACTTGGTGACGTCAGCTTGGTTTGCTCTTGAGTGATTTGCTCCTCGATCGCTTTAATCTGACTTCTTACGGAAACCACTTGCGGCGCATCTGGATTCAGATAGCTAAGCAGTTGTCGCTCTTCGGTACGTAATGAGCTGAGTTGCCCTTGCAAGCTACCAATCAGTTGATTAACGATTTGGGCATTGGCTTGAGGGTCGTAAATCTCGTTTGTATTCTGATACGTTAATAACTTCTCTTTAGCATCATTTAAGCGATCTTGCGACTCATCTAATTGAGTCTCTGCAAACACCAACTGATCGCGAGCCACTTCTTGTGAAATACGGTTTACGAACTGCTCAGACTCACTCAAGATGGTTTTATTGAGCTCAAAAGCATACTTTGAATCAAAAGCTTCCGTCGAGACTGAGAGTACATAACTTTGTTCATCTAGATTGATATGAACACGCTTTTTGAAGTACTCAAGTAACTCCTCTTGCGTGGCATCGGGATCAATCTCATTGAGCGGATCTGAGCCATCGACATGGTAAGCTTCGCGGAACTTGAATTTATTATCAAGACGCTTCACCATGTCATTAGATAAAATATACTCGGTTAGATAAGTCGCATCTTCCTTACTGGTACTGTTCACTCCCAATAGGGCCGATAAACCACCACCAGCTGGTACGCTTGACTCGCTTACTTGCTTGACCACCACATTAGCAGTTGAGATAAAGCGCGGGTGAGCAAAGGTCATGACGTAGAAAATCACCAGCACCCAAGGAAGGACTACTAAGCCGATAAATAGCGAGAAGCTGACTACTTTACTTTTTTGCTTTGTGGATATGCTTTTCATAAACCTCAATCGCTTCTGTTGTATCGTCAAACACATGTGCTGTTTGATCCATTAATACAATACCAATATCGCAGTTACGTTTGATATCACCAATGTTATGCGACACTATTAAAAACCCCGCTTGTGCACGGCGGGCGGCTAAAATCTCTTCACTACGTTTACGAAACGCGGCATCACCAACGGCGCCGGCTTCATCAAGCATATAATAATCAAAATCAAAAGCTAAGCTCAGGCCAAAGGTTAAGCGCGCTTTCATCCCTGATGAGTAGCTTTTCACCGGCATGTCAAAATAATTGCCAATGTCAGCGAATTCTTCTACAAAACGGATTTTTTCCTCAATGTAAGGCCCGCTTGAATATAGACGACACACAAAACGCACGTTTTGACGGCCTGTTAAACTGCCCTGAAAACCACCGGCCACACCGACTGGCCAAGAGATCGTAGAATCAGTAATAATCTCACCATGGTCTGGCTCATCCAGTCCACAGATAATACGTAGCAAGGTCGACTTACCAGCGCCATTACGACCAAGTAAACCGACACTTTGTTTATCACCAATGGTCAGATTTAAATCTTTAAATAGATAATGCCGACCTTGCTTGGTCATAAATGATTTAGAGACGTTTCTAATTTCAATCATCGTTTTACCTATTGTTACTCGCATTTCTTACATGATAACTATCTATATAATTATCTATTTATTTCGAACGGAGCATATCTCGCTCAGCATATTTATAAAGCAATAATCCTAAAAAATTCACCGCAAACATCCATTTTAAAAAGTATCCTATATCAATATGATCAGCAGGGTAGTTAGGGGCAAATGCATGTCTAATTAGCTCAATATTATGAATAAAAGGGTTGTAAAGTAGATAACTAAAGTATGGCTCTGGAATAATATGGATAGGATAAATAATCCCAGATGTAAAATACAATATAGTAAATATTATAGTGATTACCTTGCTAATCTCACCGCCATAATGACCAACTACCATCATAATTAGAGCAACACCAAAGCTAAATATAAATAGCGTTATCCAGCAAAACAATACAATATGCAAATTTTCTAAACTGGCATAAATATTAAAAAAGGCCAAGCCAAGCAGCAACAGTATCGATGTGAAAAAATAAATGACCAGTTCTAAAAATGAACGCGCAATAATCACATCGATGTGCTTGATTGAACGATACATCAACAAGCCTTTATTAGCCTCAACAGCCCCTAATGCTCTCGTCGCTATTTTCTGAAACATGCGAAACGGAACCATTCCTGCCACTAAGAACAGAGAAAAATCCATTCCGGGAACCAAACGCTCCCGAATAGCGCCAAATATTACTAAAAAAATAAGTACTTGAAAAAGAACTTCTAATGGCGCCCATAGATAACCTAATCGATAACCACCGAAGCGCGTTTGCAGCTCACGCATCAGTAACGCATGAAATGCCGCACCCATGACTTTCAGACCACTACGATGCTTAATAGGACGATAAGGAGGTAATTGTACAGACATGGCGTTACAGGACTTTACCGAAAACAGCCCCTATGATAAGTAACAGGGACATAAGTTACAAGAATTAATCTGTGTCTAAACAGATAAGCCTATGATTTAGTAAGAAATCGGTAAGTAATTAAGGCGCGCTATAATTAAACACTCTACTCAACCGACTATCAGACGGGCATTACATCTATTTATTTTAAGCAAAAAAAAACCAATCACAGAATGATTGGCCTTTTTAAATTTGAGCAACTGCATATAAATGGTGGCGATGAAGAGACTTGAACTCTTGACCTCACGATTATGAGTCATGCGCTCTAACCAGCTGAGCTACATCGCCATTTAAGGCTCGGTATAATACCGATAGAGGCGGTTGTCGTCAACCCCTAATTAGCAATTTTTGCAAAAAAACTGAATTTTATTCAAATTAATGGCAATTATTACTATTACTACTGATAAAAATGAACAATAAAAAAAGTTGGTAAACCGATAAGCCGGGTTCTGTCGTGGACAATCATTCCTCTAGGCGTACAATCGCTCGTACGCTCAAGCAACCTACCCGCATCGAACGCGGGCCGCGCCATGCCGATGCCTATTTGGTCTTGCTACGCGTGGAGTTTACCATGCCGTGAACTGTTGCCAGCCACGCGGTGCGCTCTTACCGCACCCTTTCACCCTTACCTCGCTTGCGCGGGGCGGTCTACTCTCTGCTGCACTGGTCGTCAAGTTACCCTGCCCAGCCGTTAGCTGGCACGCTGCCCTATGTAGCCCGGACTTTCCTCCCCTGCGCCATCTGTTGCCAGTGTGCAGCGGCGATTGCCTAGCCTACCAAGCGCGCTAGTATAGCAAAATTAATCCTGATGTCGGAGATTTTTTTGGATTATTTAGCTCTTTAGATAAAAACGTTCAAATAAAACTTATCGGCAGCGTCAACTCATTATTATTAGGCTCGTTTTTATCTTGCTGTGGTAGCTGTAGCCAATGGGTATTTGGATAGTTCTGAGCCAGATAATTTTGCAAAAAATCAATCGTGCTATTCGCAATTTCAGCATCAGTATTCACACTAGCATGCACAGTGTCATCGTGAATATGATTATAAACGACGCTATGTACCATTAAACCACGCGCTGTTATTGCCTCCAAACTGAGCAAGGTATGATTGATACTGCCCAAGCGACCAGAAGTAACCAAAATAATCGGATAGCCGACTTCAGCAATATAATCTAAGGTTAATAACGGCTCTGTGATCGGCACTAATAATCCGCCTGCGCCTTCCAATAACACCACGTCATAATCTGACTGTAGCGCTTCCGTAGCTTTAGTAATCAAACTAGGGTTAAGAGTATCATTAGCAAGTTTTACTGCCAAATGCGGCGATGCTGGCTTTTCATAACGATAAGGACAAGTTGTGCCGTCGATATCGCAGGGCTGTAGCGGAATATTCATTAATTGACGATGGGTAACAATATCGTCGGCAATATTCATGTCACCATTATCTGCATTGATACTGACGCCTGTCTGTACCAACTTTTGGCTAATAACCTTAACACCTTGCTGTATAAGCGCTTTGGCAATCATGCCAGTGGCATAGGTTTTGCCAATATCGGTATCGATACCAGAGATAAATAGTACACTCATGACTTAACTTGACCTTACGCTTGGACTTGCATGGATAAATAAGCGCGCACCACTTTTAACAACGCTTGGCATAACGTCACTAGCTCGTCATCAGTAATAATATAAGGCGGCATAATATAGACCAACTTACCAAATGGTCGCACCCAAATGCCATTATCAATCAGTAAAGATTGAAAAACTGGCATATCAACGGCTTCACACAGCTCCATGACGGCGACCGCACCTAGACAACGTACCTCGGCAACACCCTTCAAGAGCGCAGCGGGTGCGAACTGCTGCTCCATCACCGCTTGCATATTTGCCGTACGCGCTTCGATATCGTAAGACAGTATCAAATCAATCGAGGCACAGGCGACCGCACAAGCCAGTGGATTACCCATAAAAGTTGGCCCATGCATAAGGGCTGGATAGTCGCTTTGGCTAATGGTATCGGCTATGGTGCGCGTGCAAAGGGTGGCAGCAAAAGTCATATAGCCGCCAGTCAATGCCTTTCCAACAGTCATAATATCAGGGCTGATATCAGCATGCTCACACGCAAATAGTTTGCCACTACGCCCAAAGCCAGTGGCGATTTCATCAGCAATCAGCACTACGTCATGCTCGTCACACAATTGGCGTAATAGTTGCAGATACTCAGGACTATAAAAGCGCATACCACCTGCGCCTTGGATAATCGGCTCGATAATAAAGCCAGCAAGCTTGTCGCTGTTTTTAGCGAAAAATACGCTTAACTCATCACGCTCGCTTTGGCTTAGCTCACGCTCAAATCCTAACGGCGGTGCAGGAACGAAGTGCTGCATAGGTAATTGCTTACCATACAGACTGTGCATGCCTGCAACGGGATCGCAGATACTCATCGCATGCCAGGTATCGCCATAGTAGCCAGAATGAGTCGAGGCAAATTGCTGCTTAATCGGACGCTTGGCAGCAATCTGATATTGCAAGGCCATTTTTAATGCGACTTCTACGGCAATGCTACCGCTATCGGCATAAAATATCGCATCGAGTCCGGTGGGGACGATAGATAGCAGCTTTTTGCCCAAGTCAATCGCGGGCTGATGGGTTAAGCCACCAAACATGACGTGTGCCATTTTGCCCAATTGTTCAATCATCGCCGCATTCAATTGCGGATGATTATAACCATGCACGCTTGCCCACCACGACGACATCCCATCAAGCAGACGTGTGCCATCTTCGGTGACAATATAAATGCCATCCGCGTGGTCAATAACGATATTTGGATAACTGGGCGGCAAACTGGCATAAGGATGCCAAAGATGCTGATTATCAAAAGAGGAATGGATATCTGGGTCGAGATTGCTGGTTGCTGCTGACAGACTCGTCATGAATTAACCTACTATTTACCGGTGATGCGTTTGTATTTTGCCAATAAATCACCTTCAGACTCTACGTGGTTAGGGTCTTTTGGGATACAGTCGATGGGACAAATCTCCACGCACTGCGGCTCGTCAAAATGCCCCACACATTCGGTACATAAATCAGGGTTAATCTCGTAAATATCCTCGCCCTCATAAATCGCATCGTTGGGGCAAGCAGGTTCGCACACATCACAATTGATGCATTCATCGGTAATTAATAACGCCATAAACTGCTCCTTATTTGCTAGCAGTTGATCATTAGTGGGTAGATAAACTATGTAACAATGAACTTATACCATTCACAAAAATTAGAGTAGCAAGGAAAACGAGTGCAAGTGCGACGCATCGTAGGCTAAACGAGTTTGACACAGCTAATCGTACTTTTGGGTTTGGTATTATTATTTAATACTGAGCTTTTGGATAAAAGCTTCAGACACACAAGGTGGCACAAATTTAGTCACATCACCGCCAAGTTTGGCGATTTCTCGAATCATCGTTGATGAGATAAATGAGTAATTCTGCGAAGGGGTCAAAAATACCGCTTCAAAATTTTCATCAAGCTCGCGATTCATATTGGCCAGCTGAAACTCATATTCAAAATCGGACATGGCTCGTAGACCACGCAAAACTGCCGTGGCATTTTTTTCACGCATAAAATCAACGAGCAAACCTTCGAACCCTACCACTGAGACTTGGGGTAAGTCAGCAAATACGGTTTCGACCAAAGCCACACGCTCTTCAAAGTCGAATAATGGCTTTTTATGGTGTCCTGAGGCAACCGCAATCACTACCTCATCAAACAATTTGGTCGCACGCGTGACTAAGTCCACATGACCGTTGGTAATCGGGTCAAAGGTGCCAGGGTATAAAATCTTGGTATGCAATTTTGAAGAAGTAGCAGAAAGGCTCATAACAGGGCTAATATGGTTGATTATAATGCGGTATATGCTAGCAAATTTTACCCAAACTTAATACTTATCTGCTACATTTGTCCTAACAGCCGACTTACCTTTACACACCATGCTTTGCTACAATAGCCGGTTCGACTCATCCATCTTAGCACCGAAAAGATACAACCCCTATTAAAAGATTGCGATGAGGACTGTTAGACAAGGACAATATATTTTGAAGTCCTTTTGGAGAAATTATGTCAAAAAAATCAAAAAAACCTGACAATCAAATCTGTGCCAATAAAAAAGCTCGTCACGAGTACTTTATTGAAGAGACGTTTGAAGCAGGATTGTCATTACAAGGCTGGGAAGTCAAAGCGATTCGCGCGGGTAAAATGACCATCACCGAAGCGTATATCATCTTCCGTAACAATGAAGCATTCTTATTTGGCGCGCACATTCAGCCGCTACTATCGAGCTCAACACACGTCAGCCCTGATAGTATCCGTACGCGTAAGCTACTGCTCAATCGCCGCGAAATTGAAAAGTTAATGGGCGCGGTCAATCAAAAAGGCTATGCTTGCGTGCCATTATCTTGCTATTGGAAACACTCGCTAGTGAAATGCCAAATCGCTTTAGCAGTGGGTAAAAAACAGCACGATAAACGTAAAACCCTTAAAGACCGTGACTGGGAGCGTGATAAACAGCGCGGCTTTAAACAACATTTAGATTAAAGGTATTTATAGCAAACCCCAAAAGGACGATTCAGCTTCTATGTTGAATCGTCCTTTTTTATGAGGCAGATAAATTTGAGTAAAGCAGTTTTATGAACTCTATAGTTAAAATACTTTAAAAACGCTACGATACTGCGGGTATAGTTTTTTTTGCAGCCTCTGTCTGCGTAGGCACAGCAAGCAAGAAAAAACGGTACCTGCAGTAAGTGATGTAGCGATATTACTTCTCACTGACTATATCTTAAACCGCTTGCACTGTTTTAGTGGTTTGCGTATTTTTATGAGCGCGACGCAGTTGACGCACACCATGCACAATCAAACAAACAATACCAAGCCAAATCAAGCCATAACTATAAATCATCGCTGATTCAAACGGGTTACCCAATACGGTGATTGCTAAAATAAATAACAATGCCGGTTCTAAATAACTCATCATGCCATAGACGTTGACTGGCAACATTTGACTGGCATCGACGTTGGTTTTCATCGCTAGCACACTCAGTATACCGAGTCCCGTCAGCATCATAATAAAGAAACCAGAACCACTCACTAAACTTAAGCTATTGGGCGCGACAAAGACTAAATACACCAAAGCAAACGGTGCAAATATCGTTAAATCAACTAACAAGCCAGTCACCGCACCGATACCTTGTAGACGACGCAAAATATAATAAATAGGATAAGTACCGCAGACCCATAACGTTGCCCATGAGACGCTTTGCGTACGCACAATCTCACTGCCAACGCCCAATGCCGCAAAGCCAACGGCCAACCATTGCAAACGGCTTAACTTTTCACCGAATAGTATACAACCAAAGACCACCATCATCAGTGGGAATAAAAAATAACCCATCGCCGTTTGGACGCCTTGTCCATTGACCGGTGCCCACATAAACAGCCAAAACTGACTTAAGAATATCGGTGTCGGTAATAGTAACCATGCCCACTGCTTAACCGTGCCGAGCGCTTTTAGCTTACCAATATGTAAACCCAGACGGCCACTAATTAGCAAATACCCTACCAATGCTGCCCACATCGCCAGCATGCGCCAAATAAATACTTGGGTACCCGATAGCGGCGCTAAAAAGCTACTATAAGCATAAAGCACACCAAACAAGACATTTGAGAGTATTGCTAACGCTACGCCCATTATCAATGTGCGTTGCTGCGCGCTACCTGCTGTCCAAACTGCCGGCAACGGTAAGCGCGACACCGTGGTTGCGAGCGTATTGGTAAATACATTGGAAAGCATTGAGATAGACATGAATAGCACCGTAAAATAATAGCGTTTAAAACAATCAGTGATGAGTTTTAATTCTCACCGATGGGGTTGACTGAGACGGCCTATTCTACTAACCCTTAATGATATAAAATATCTATATAAAGTCAATTTTGATTATTTTTATCATTTATAAGACCTAAACATCAATATTTTATTATTATTTAATAAATACCGATAATAATTATAATAGACTTTAGGTTTAATAATATTTTTTGGAGAATCAATACATGAGTCAGACGTTAGATGCTATCGATAAAGCCATTTTAAACTTGCTCCAAGAAGATGCGACGTTGCCCCTAAAAGCCGTGGCAGAGCAAGTCCACGTTTCTATCGCTACCGCTCAGCGCCGCATCCAAGCATTAACGGATAACGGTGTAATAACCAAACAAGTCGCTATCGTTGATCCCAATAAGGTGGGCTACGGTCTAACAGCGGTAGTGATGATAGAGATGTCGCGTTCTAACACCTCGATGCAGCATCGCTTTGAGCGCTTAATGCACGATCAACCGCGAGTAATGAGCTGCTATGAAGTATCCGGAGATGCGGACTTTATGTTGATGGTCAACGCCAAAAATATGAAAGATTACCATGAATTCACGCGTAACTTGCTGACCTACGAGAATAATGTGCGTAGCTTTAAAAGCCAGTTTGTGATGAATTTTACCAAGAGTGGGACGAAGATTTTACTGGATTAACTGCGCTTAATTAAATATAGCTATAAACTCTAAATAACCGCTAATATAAATTATTAGTAGAGTTATCCAAAGCAACTGAGTAAGATGTCAAAATAGGATATAAAGGGACGTTCGATAAATTTATAAGCTTATGAATAGTTAATAAAACCAAGCTTAATCATAGCCAATGTAGACAAGGAAGCCTTACCATGACTCAACACTCAAATAGTACTTATCGAAAAAACAGTACTAAAACAGTACCACAACTCCTCAGCCTAAAAATACTATTAACAGGCGCATCGCTGGTGGCATTACTCGCCAGCTCAGGCTGTGCTACCAGCTCGTTATTAGACAGTAGCAGTCATGCCAGCACAAAAACCACTAAAAACAGCTTGTCAGAAGATCAGATTATCGCCTTTGGTCGTCCGGCACAGGCGTTACCGAAAATGCCCAACGCCTCGATGGTTATCGTCGGTGAAAAGAACAGCTATGTACTCACCCAAGGCGGCACAGAAATGGTCAGCTTATTGACCAACTTAACGCCAAAAAATATTCAAGTCGATAATGACATGAGTTTTTACGTACCCAATAACGATGGCTATTTTCAGGGCGAAATGAAGCTTTCTTATGCTAAGTTAAAGGATGAGTTTAAGCGCTCCGATTATCAGTTCTTTTTACAAAATAAAGGCAAAGAATGTACCTCGGCCAGTGACCAGCGTATCAATGCCCAGCGCTTTTGCTTTAGCGTTCCTGTGAAAGGGGCTATCTATCCACAAGTCAGTAACTTAAGCTTAATCCAATCCAATTATCGCGCCTTAAGCAAGCCTTATATGGTCAATTTTTATACGCAGTCGCAGCAAAACCAAGTATCTCGTAGCGGTGCAAATACCGCTCAAAAGCTAGTATTACTACCTTTTGCCCTAGCCTTTGATGTCGTCACTTTCCCATTTCAACTATTAGAATAGTAAATTTTTATATGATCGAATACTTAAAACTGAAAGGTTTCTAAATTTTAACGACTCTCCTTACTGCCAGATGTCTTACACTATCAATCACTTATCGCCAATCGTTTATGACATCATGAGTTAAATTCATGTTAAAATGAGCGCCTTTAAATTAGCCGTTGTTCTTATTGATGAATAACGGCTAACTTTTAGTGCCATTTTTCTAATTAACAGGTCCGCTCATGTCTGCCGATACCATCGCCCGTACCGCCTTTAAACAAGGCACCAAACCGCTTTACGACTACGACAAACATTGGGCGAGCTGCTACGAGCCTGCGCCCTATCTGCCCATGAACCGTAAAGAGATGGACGATTTGGGCTGGGATGCCTGTGACGTCATCATCATTTCAGGCGATGCTTATGTCGATCATCCAAGCTTTGGTATGGCGATTATCGGACGCTTGCTAGAGTCACAAGGTTTTCGCGTTGGCATCATTGCGCAGCCAGACTGGAAGAGTAAAGACGCTTTTATGGAGCTTGGTAAACCCGTTTATGCCTATGGCGTAACCGCAGGCAATATGGACAGCATGATTAATCGCTATACTGCTGACCGTAAAATTCGTAGCGATGACGCTTACTCGCCAGGCAACGTGGCGGACAAACGCCCTGACCGCGCCGCTATCGTTTATAGTCAACGCTGCCGCGAAGCGTATCCCGATGTGCCGATTATCTTGGGCGGCATCGAAGGCAGCTTGCGCCGTATCGCCCATTATGATTATTGGTCGGATAAAGTCCGTCGCAGTATTTTGATCGATGCCCGTGCCGATGTTTTATTGTATGGTAATGCCGAGCGTGCCATCGTCGACGTGGTCCATGGTTTGTCAAAAGGCTATAGCTTTGAGCAAATGAGTAGCTTACGCGGTACAGCGTATTTATTGACCCCGACCCGTCGTCACTGGCAAGCGGGCATGACCGAAGTCGCCAGCAATGATGTCGATACCGTCGGTCGTGTTGACCCGATTATCAACCCGTATGTCATGACCGAAGACGTCGACCAATGCTCAATCGAGCAAAACAAACCTAGCGATTCTCCCGTTGGGCAAGCCATGTCGGGAATGACAGGAATGGCAGGCATGGCTTCACAGTATCCGGGCTTCGTCTCTGAACCAGTAACCAATAAAATTATCAATGCCGACCAAGTCGATGAAGACACGCAAGTAGTGCAAATGCGCGGTTTTGACAAACCTATGACTGCGCGTAAGCACAAGCTCAAAATGCCACCGCGTGAGAAAACCGTCATTCGTCTGCCTGATTATGAGCATGTCAAATCCGACCCAGTATTATATGCGCATGCCAGCCGTATCTTGCATCTCGAGACCAATCCGGGAAACGCCCGTGCGCTGGTGCAGCGTCATAGTAGTGGTGCAGGTAATTCGCATACCTCAATCGATGTCTGGCTCAACCCGCCACCGATTCCACTCTCGACCGAAGAGATGGACTACGTGTTTGACTTACCTTATGCACGCCTGCCGCATCCAAGCTATGGCGATGCGCACATTCCTGCTTATGACATGATTAAATTCTCCGTCAATATCATGCGCGGCTGTTTTGGCGGCTGTACTTTTTGCTCGATTACCGAGCACGAAGGACGCATTATCCAAAACCGCTCAGAAGACTCCATCCTACGTGAAGTCGAAGCGATTCGTGATGTCGCGCCCAACTTCACTGGCGTCATCTCTGACCTTGGTGGGCCAACTGCCAATATGTATCGTCTCAGCTGTAAAGACGAGACCATTGAAAAAAACTGCCGCAAGCCCTCTTGTGTCTATCCTGACGTCTGTGAAAACTTGATTACCGACCACAGTAATTTGACCAAGCTATACCGTAAAGCGCGTGATATTAAAGGGGTAAAAAAGATTCTTATCGCCTCAGGACTGCGTTATGACTTGGCAATTAAAGACCCTGAATATGTCAAAGAGTTGGTCAGTCATCACGTCGGTGGCTATCTAAAAATTGCTCCTGAGCATTCAGAAGAAAACGTCTTATCAAAAATGATGAAGCCTGGCATGGGCAATTACGATAAGTTCAAAGCCATGTTTGAGCAGTACAGCCAAGAAGCGGGCAAAGAGCAGTATCTGATTCCTTACTTTATCGCCGCTCACCCCGGCACCAAAGATGAGGACATGATGAATCTGGCACTTTGGCTCAAAAACTATGGCTATCGCGCCGACCAAGTGCAGGCGTTCTATCCAAGCCCAATGGCGACAGCGACCACCATGTATCACACTCATAAAGACCCGCTGCATAAAGTAAGCCGTAGCGAAGGTGATATGGATATCGTCAAATCTGGTAAGCAGCGTAAACTACACAAAGCATTCTTGCGCTACCACGATCCAAAAAACTGGGTATTATTGCGTAAAGCGCTACAAGAAATGGGACGCAGTGATTTAATTGGTAAAAATCGTGGCTGCTTAATCCCGCCATTTAACGCCAGCTTAGAAGGGCGCGACGCGGCACAAGACAGCTATCAATCAGCACGTAAAAAGAACAGTCGTTTGGGCAATGACTCAGTGAAGCGCAGCAATAATAGCCCGAGCGCTGCAAAAAACACCTCGAGCAGAAACAATAAAAAAGTCAGCAAAGGTAACTTCCAAACTCAGCATACGGGTTTGCCACCACGTAAAACTAAGTAGTTAAACAACCATTAAATTACTGTTAAGCAGGCTCAAACGTCTTTATTAATATCAACAAAAAGCGCCTATCGGCTAAGCAGTCGATAGGCGCTTTTTGTTTGGCATAGGCTTATTTTTAATGCACTTATAGTTAAAATATTCTAAAAACGCTATAGTGCTGCTGGTATGAAATTTTTTCAGCCTTTGTCTGCGTAGGCATAGTAAGCAAGAAAAATTAATATCAGCAGTACCTGATGTATCAATATTGCTTCTCCCTAACTATCCTTCCCTATTTTAAAACCTGATCATTCGAGCGTTACATTAGTCAGCGTTTAAGTAACTAAGCAAACACGTGACAAACAATTTCTAACATTCTCCAGTAATAGTTTTCGTTACCATATGCGCTATATGCTTAACGCATAGTTAAAAACAAATACATGATAATTTTTATACCTTTGGAGAAAACCATGAATACGCTAACTAAAATTGCAACGGCCCTACCTGCTCTTGCCCTATTAAGCGCTTGTGCGACTACTGCTCCCACTACTACGCCAAATGCATCAGAAACGCCTGCATCAGAAAGCGTACCCGATGCCGCTTACGATCGCATGGCACCAGCACCTTATACTTGTACTGACGACAGCAAAATCATGGCAAAACAGTCAATCAATAAAAAACAAGTCATGCTAAATGCAACCATGCCTAAAGTACAATGGAATGAGCAACCAATCATCTTAAATGGTGAAGTGCAAGGCGATACAGCAAGCTATATCAACGAGTCAAACCCTGAAGCTGTCTATGCATGGCACATGAAAGACGACAAAGGTATCTTTGCTATCAAATGGGCAGACGGTAAAGAATACCAAGTAAATTGCCAAGTGGGTAGATAATGATTTCGGTTTAATCGTGCATTGATAACGATAAATCTATAGTTGTTAAGCTTAGCATTACTATAAACAGTCATCATTTGGTGGCTGTTTTTTTATGCCTGCCATTTTGTCTCAAACTATAGATAACGCGCTTTCTTAGCTGACTTCCTAACATAAGAATCAGCCCTTTTCTGAATATAACTAGAGAAGCGTATAGAAAGCTGTCAAAATAGCACATCTATAAAAATGCTTGATGCTGAACAATAAAAAGGATGACTCAATAATGAAGCGCTTAATGAATATGATGATTGTCGCTAGTGCCAGTATGTGGGCGCTGTCAGGGTGCGACAACAGTGCTGATACTGCTGAAACAACTACTTCGTCCTCTGATTCAGCGCTAACGACAGCGGATTCATCAACGAAAGCCGAAAACACGATTGATTGGTCTGCCATGGATAGCGGTGAAAAACCAGCCGATCTCAGCAATTATCAATATCCTTTTGCGCCCGATAGCCAAAATGTCCGTGACTATGCAGAATACTTCAAAGTTGATAATACTACGGCTCAGCATAATCTAACCGTGAGTATGGCAAGTAATGAAGCACTATCAAAAGCCTTGGATCAGCTGAGTGAAAATTACGTCTCACATGAGCTGACCGATGATAAAGACATGACACTTATTATTCATACCACGCCTGAGGTTAAAGCCAGTAATTATGATTATGTACTGTCTGGTGAATTTGCGAAAGGGTTGGTATTGCCGATTGAAATTGTGCCAGATGGTAAGAAAAGTGAGGTTAAGGAGCATGGAGAGATGGCGGAGTAGAGATTAATAGCGTATGTTTTTGCGCATACGCTACCAAGAAACTCTAAACTGTAGGGTGCGCCTTGCGCACCGATAAGATTAAAAAACCTGTAAGCTATAGAATCTATCCCGCATAACTATAAGACATAAAGGCTCATACGGTAAATACAGATGCCACGATACATTCGTTCATACACGAAAGGTGCTACCTACTTTTTTACTTTGGTTTCATACAACCGAAGAAGAATACTGTGTGAAGATGACTTCCTGCAAGCCTTTAAAAAAAGTATAAAACAAGTTCAACAACAATATTCCTTTGAAATTATTGCATGGGTACAATTGCCCGACCATCTGCACTGTATTTGGAGACTGCCTGAAAACGATGCTGACTATAGTATGCGTTGGTCACAGATAAAGCGCTTAACCACCCAAGCTTGCCCACAATACCACTTACCAATAAATGAATTAAGCCCTTCAAAAGTTAAGAGACATGAAAGAGGCATTTGGCAACGTCGGTTTTACGAGCATGAAATAAAGAACGAAGCAGACTTTATAAGACATATAGATTATCTGCACTATAACCCTGTTAAGCATGGGTTAGTCAAAAAGGTAGTAGATTGGCCGTATTCAAGCTTTCATCGTTATGTGAGGCAAGGTGACTATTTAGCAGATTGGGGGGATGATGGTCTCGAATTCTCATCGAGTTTTATTGATAAATTAGAGTGAGCTATATTTGATGGTGCGCTAGGCGCACCCTACTGGCTGTACGCGAGCGCCGAGTGAGCCATTAAAAAAAGACGGCTCATGACCCGCATATTTGCCTACCATTAAAGCAAGCGATGCTGAGGCCATGCTTTTTCTTTTCTGTCTCTTTGCTCTTTTAATGGCAAGGACTTGCCCTACTCCCCAACCAACGCCAGAAACTCATCCTCACCCACCACTTTCACCCCTAATTTCTCCGCCTTCGCCATCTTCGAGCCAGCCTTATCACCTGCCAATAGCGCGGTAGTTTTTGCTGAGATGCTTCCGGATACTTTGGCACCGAGCGCTTGAAGCTTGGCTTTGGCTTCATCGCGTGCCATGCTATCGAGCGCGCCAGTAATAACCCACGTTTGCCCATCGAGCGGCAACCCCTCTGACACCACTTGCTCGACCTTATCCCAATGCACGCCAGCTTCACGTAATGCGGTGATGACTTCTATATTGTGCGGTGCGCGGAAGAACTTATAGGCAAGCTCAGCAGTAATAGCGCCCACGTCTGGCGTGAGTAACAGTTTTTCGATATCTGCTGCCATTAGACTGTCAAGGTCGCCAAATTGCTGTGCCAAATTCTGCGCAGTGGTTTCACCAACGCCACGAATACCAAGTGCATAGATAAAGCGCGCCAGTGTCGTATATTTGCTGGCTTCGATTGCGCTGATGATATTTTTTACCGATTTTTCGCCCAGCTTCTCATAAGTAATCATCTCGTCTTGATGGTTGTGCAACTGATAAATATCAGCGACGGTTTTAATTAAGCCATGCTCAAAAAAGCTAATCAGCCAACTCGCGCCTAAGCCATCGATATCCATCGCCCGACGCGAGACAAAGTGAATCAGTGCCTCTTGCTGCTGCGCGGGACAAAACAATCCGCCAGTACAACGTGCCAACGCTTCATCTTCAGGCAATACTACAGGCGAGTCACATACTGGACAGGTCGATGGCAATTTAACTGGTTTTGAATCTTCTGGGCGCAGATCTGTCCAAACGCGGGTGACTTTGGGTATGACGTCACCGGCGCGGTGAACGCTAACCATATCGCCTGCGCGCACGTCTAAGCGCTGAATCTCACCAAAATTATGCAAGGTGACATTACTGACGGTGACGCCACCAACTTTGACAGGCTCGAGCTTACCAACTGGGGTAATCGCGCCAGTACGTCCGACTTGCCACTCAATTGCATGTAGACGCGTCATGACGGTTTCGGCAGGGAATTTATACGCCGTTGCCCAGCGCGGCTCACGCGATAAGAAGCCAAGCTGCTGCTGTAATGAAAGTCTATTCACCTTAATCACCATGCCGTCAATCTCAAATGGCAGGTCGCTACGCGTCGCAATAACTGACTCATAATAGGCTTGCGCCTCACGCGGGTTTTGTACCACTCTTACAGCACTAACGGTAAAACCAATATCACCAATCCAAGCCAATGCGGCCGATTGGGTCTCTATACTTTCGGGCAGTCCTTGATTGACTGAATAGGCATAAAACGCCAATGGTCGACTAGCGGCTATACTTGGATCGAGTTGGCGTAAACTCCCAGCGGCAGCGTTACGTGGGTTAGCAAATGTCTTTTCTTCTTTTTCTGCTGCTAAGCGATTGAGACGCTCAAAGCCTGCCTTTGGCATCAGCACTTCACCGCGCACTTCTAACAGCTCGATATCAGTAGCATCAGCTAGCCATAGCGGCAGATTACGAATGGTTTTGGCATTTTGGGTGATGTCTTCGCCTACTTGCCCATCACCTCGTGTTACCGCTTGTACAAATTTGCCATAAGCATATTTGAGTGACACCGCCAAACCATCAAGTTTTAGCTCCATCTCATATTCAGGGTTTTTCTGCGCGTCATTCAAACGATCATTGACGCGGCGCATAAAGTCGCGCAAATCATCGTATTCAAAGACATTGCCAAGCGATAGCATCGGTACGTCATGCATGACTTGAGTAAAGGCAGATAGCGGCGTATCGCCCACTTGATTAATCGGACTATCAGGTTGTATTAAATCTGGATACTCGCCTTCAAGCTCCAATAAGGAACGCCGTAACTGATCGTACTCGCTGTCCTCTAAGATGGGATTATCGAGCACATAATAGGCGTAATTATGCGTCTTTAAAGTATCAATAAGCAGGCGCATTTGGGTGACAATAGCAGCATCATTTTCTACAGATTTGCCAGTGTTAATGTCTTTGGAAGTAAGCGGTAAAATAGGATCAGTCATAGTCAGCGTCTTTACGGTTCAAGATGCCGATATGATAACAAGTTTGCAGGAGGGTCGGATAACATTTTATAGATAAACAGACGTATATAAATAGTTATAATCAATGAAAAATAATATCTATACACCACATACTGCTTGTATAATTTTTTCTTGCTTGCTGTGCCTACGCAGACAGAGGCTGCAAAAAAATATACAAGCAGTACCGTAGCGTTTTTAAAATATTTTAACTATAGATGAAAAACCGATAAGCCGAAAATTAAAAAAGGCAAATAACGTTATCGCTATTTGCCTTTTTTACTGGCTGTCATATCAATCAGCCATGAATGAACTACTATTAACTAGCCTTCATAATCACGAACTTGATTACGCAGCTGTTGTTTATATTCAGGGGTGATTGGTTCGTTTTCTTCATCGAGCATGATAGCGTCCAAATCGCTTGCCATCATATAGGCAATACTC
Organism: Psychrobacter sp. FME5; assembly: GCF_014861375.1. Lineage (NCBI taxonomy): Bacteria > Pseudomonadati > Pseudomonadota > Gammaproteobacteria > Moraxellales > Moraxellaceae > Psychrobacter > Psychrobacter sp. FME5. Next base: position 59,731 of record NZ_RRYX01000006.1, read on the forward strand.
ATCATACTATCGAAGCTACGCACGGCTTGTGGATGCGGTAATGATAAGAAGACCACTACGCCGTTATAAGTATTGGTCGCCACGCTATGCGGATCAAAGGGTGCGATACCACTGTCGGTAATGCCCATCATGCTGAACCATAGCATGCCTGTACCATCTTTTTGCTCATAGCGATGGAACATATTCATCGCCCCATAGCGCAGACCGTATTTATCAATTAACGCCAACAAATCACGACCGCGAATAACGGCGTGTGGACGGTCACGGTATTGGTGCGGCAATATGGTGATATTAATATTGTCTTTGGCATTAATTAATGGGCTGTTTTGCGCTTCATCCACTGGCTCTGATAGATGCTGATCAAGTATTGGGCTGTTATTGTCAAAGCTTGGCTCTTCTGCCGTATCAATCGATGGCATCAGACTGTCGGTTGCCGACATTAAGCTTGAAAACGCATCTGGCTCTTGCTCGACATTCATTTGTCCAGCGGCTTCTACAAATTCAGCATTATCAGCGTGCTGTTGCTCTTGTTGCCAGCGTGCATAATCCTCATCACTGATATGGCTATCATCAGCGCTTGCCTCACTATTTATACCATCGCGCCCCGCTGTCAGCTGCGCATCGACAGTGCTATGTGGCTGGGTCAAAGGCTCTTCTTCAACCACTGCATTGAGATAACTGCGATCAGGCGCAATGCTGGTCTCGCCCGCGACGGTATCATCCAAGTCTGGCTGATCGACGATATTGCGCTCATGACGCGGTATGATGGGAATACCGTTTTTATCATAATTGACCGCGGCAGCTTCGGCCGTTTTGCGGCGCTGAAAGCTACGAATGACCATAAACAACCCTGCAAGCACGATAAATGCGGCAATGGCGATCAATATAAACTGAATAGCGGTCATGAGAAATACATCCTAATATATGACAAAAGGGAATACATAAGAGGGAATAAATGGCAATAGTCTAGCATGGCTATTTAATGTCGTCACCATATAGTCATCGTTTGTCATTAGTCTGACATACTTGCGTGACTTTATATTCCAGACCTAACTATAACACTAGCAGTGGCTGCCAGTTATTAATTATTTATACCCCACTCTCAACATCGAAAGTGATTGAAAAAAGAAGAGCATCTCACTAATCTATTGTTTTCGACCAAGAATACAACGGAGTCATGAGATGCCCATAGACGAATTTATGGTGGTGTTCTAAAAAGTATGCTGGCATCAGACGTAGCCATAATTGATGTAAAAGAACACCATATCAAACACTTTGAAGTGATTATCGAGCTTCTTAGAGAAGCAACAAGTCTTTCTAACCGCTCGTCTTAATCGGTGTCTAAGGCGACAGTTATTACCCTCTATAC
>NZ_RRYX01000070.1:0-15302 GCF_014861375.1 Psychrobacter sp. FME5
TGCCATAGCTTTTTTTGCCATTTTTCTTTAAACTGGGACTGTGACAGTCGGGGCAGCTGATATCTATTTGTGTCTTCATAACCTCAAATATATCATCTTGCTTTGGCTGTCACCCTCCTTTATTTCTTCAGCATACTTTCTGACACACCACCCAATCATTAACGTAATTATCTATTCATAATAGAGAATAAAAATATGGCAGTCGATTTTAGTAACACGCTCATAGTCGCAATTTCCGCATCTGCACTTTTTGATTTAACAGAAGCAGAAAGCTATTTATTACAATTATTAGAGCAGCGCCCTATCAGCGCTATAAAAGAGTTCCGTGACTATATGGCTGAGCGTGAAAACGACTCTTTAAATATTGGTGCCGGCTACCCCTTGATCAAAGCTTTGCTCAATCTAAATAACTACTGTAATCAATGTCCTGATCCGGAATCAGATATTGAAGCGCCGTTAGTCGAAGTGGTTATTGTCTCAAAAGGTAGTCCAGATACGGGTATTCAGGTACTCAATGCGATCCGTGAACATGGGCTTAACATTTCAAGGTCAGCATTTATTTCGGGTAGCCTTGTTGCTCCTTATATCAAGGATTTTGATGTTGATCTGTTTTTAACCACCAACCGCGAAGATGCGCAGCAAGTTGTAGATGCTAATATCTGCGCTTGTGCGATACTAGACGCAACACCAGTCAATACTTATGAGTTAGACACTAAGCAGCTGCGCATTGCTTTTGATGGTGATGCTGTCTTATTTGATGACTCAGGCGAGCTGCTTTATAAGCAAAAGGGTTTGCAAGCTTTCCACGATCGGGAAGCCGAAATGCGTGATTTGCCAATAGAAAAGGGTCCGTATGCAGAATTATTAATTAAACTGTCCAAAATGCAAGAACGTCTGCCTGCAAGCTTGCATTCTTGCCCTATGAAGATTGCTTTGGTGACCGCACGCAATGCGCCTGCTGATTTACGAGCGATAAAAACGCTGCGCGATTGGGGAGTGGATCTTGACATGGCATTTTTTTTAGGTGGACTGGAAAAGACAGCGGTACTCAAAACTTTTGCACCCCATATTTTCTTTGATGATTCGGTGAAGCATATTAATGCTGCACGGGGTTTTATTCCTACTGCTTTAGTCCCTTATCATTCGACATCGCTACTACACAGCGATAGTTATTTAGTGGCTGATAAAGAGGCGGCACTGTTGGCTTTTAAACCGGTAGAACGCTCACTTTTTGTGGTGAATCATTAAAATATAGCTAAAGAATTCGGACTAAAGGAATAGGATCTTATATGAATTGGCAGCGACTGCTTAGCTTAATTATGTTACGAGTAAAACAGGTTATTGGCTTATATGCTTTTGTTTTAATACCGATGTGGGGCATGTTTTTTCTAAATGAAGTGGCATTATTCGGCATGTGGAATATCTTTGGTATTGTGCCACGTGCCTTAGATCTGGGCAGTATGATAGGGGTATTTGCGTCATGGACAATGCACGGCAATTTTTCACATCTGCTGGGTAATACTGTGACGCTGTTACAAATTTTATTTTTATTTGGACTTTTTGAAAAAAATGCATATCGTACAGTCATTAAGTTAATAGTCGCATCTGGCTTGGTGACGTGGGTAATTGGTTCACCATCGTCCATACACATTGGTGCGTCAGGGCTATGTTTTGCGATGCTCGGTTATATGATAGGTGGGGCAGTCTTCGCACGGCGTTGGGGGTATTTGTTGGCTTGTATTGTGATGGGAGCAGGGTATTGGTTGACTATTAAGCAAGGATTGATGCCGCAGCAAGGTATTTCATTTGCCGCGCATTTTGGGGGTTTATGCGCCGGCTTATTGTTAGGGGCAAACTCAAAACATACTTATACGAAAATGACTAAACGTTATTAGATGTCATCATGACGCTACTATTCCAAATATTTTTCTAGCAAAATGATTTATTATCACTATTCTATGGTTGGATATTTTTATAAATTACTCTGCTCGTCTGAACACACATTGATAAATAACGGATCATCAGTCGTTAAAGGACGCCATTTGGTTGTTTGTTTAACGTGTTCTTTGATAGTTAGTTTGCTGTTTTCTGCTGTTGGTAGTATATAGTCTGCACGCGCAGGGGCAGTACAATCGATGACCTGCGGGATTTTCTGCACACTCAAGCGTCGTTCGAACAAATATAAATCTACCAAGTAGATATCTTGGTTGTCTACTTGAGCACGGGCGTGTCCACTATCGGCGGCTATAAAGCGAAATGTTTGTGGTTTAGCGTACGACCATGGACGGAACCAAGTACTCTCTTCAGCCTTTTTAACCACGGTCACGCCTTCAGGTAGTTGAGCCACTTGCTGATCGTACCAGTTGTATTCTTGGTGTATTTGAAAGGCAAAGATACCGATAGCACCAAACAAGGGAATAAGCCATTTAGGTGCTCGCTTGCCCGCCAGTTTGCTGAGGTGAGTTATGATGAGTGCCACTCCGGCTAAGCCAAATCCAGCAGCTATAGTAGCAATAAACTCAAAAAGCATAAGAGTCGTCCTTAACGCACTGGGCGCAATTAATACCTATTCCTAAAATAAACGAACGCTATCTGGCTTACTAACTATATCAATAGTAGTACTTACGGATATTTTTCTCATTGTTTTTAATTTTAGAAACAGGTTAACAAAATAATCGTTTGTCATAAAATATATAAATAACAACGTTGGAGTAAAAAAATCACTCACAGGCAGCTGCTGCCTGTGAGTGATATATAGTAACAGAAGATACGTTATTTATACCTCACTTGGTGGCTTAGTGGTCGACTGCGCCGCCAGCCCCACGTGGAGAACGTACGCTCTCAACCAGTTCTTGGATATGTAATGGTGGTGGTGCAGTAGCATAAGAAACAGCGAATGCTACGATAAAGTTAAGTAATGCACCGACCGCACCGAATGATAATGGCGAGATACCAAATAACCAATACTCTGCTGTATCAGGGAAGTTTGCAGTACCACTGATAAAGAACCAACCTTTGAAAACAAAGATATAGAGTAAGATACTAATTAAGCCCGTCAACATACCAGCGATAGCGCCGATGCTGTTAATACGCTTAGAGAAAATACCCATCATCAATGCAGGGAACAGTGAAGCACCTGCAATACCAAAGGCTAATGCAACCACCTGTGCGGCAAATCCTGGTGGATTCATGCCCAACCATGTAGCAACAACAATCGCGATACCCATGGTGATACGTGCTACTTTTAGCTCACCTTTGTCAGTAATGTTTGGATTAAGATTCCTTTTAATCAAGTCATGACTGATTGCTGATGAGATAGCTAGTAGTAGGCCAGCTGCCGTTGATAGCGCTGCTGCCAAACCACCTGCGGCGATAAGACCAATAACCCATGGTGGTAACTGTGCAATTTCTGGGTTAGCCAATACGATGATGTCAGCGTTGACATCGAGCTCATTACCAGCCCAGCCTGCATCTGTAAAGCGGCCATCGACTTCTAGATCATGTTCAGCCTGTGCTTTGGCAACGGCTGCTGTTGCTGCTGCAACGTCGCCACCTTCAGCTTCTGCAGCTGTCAAGGCAATCTGTGCTGCACCAAGTCCGCTATCGTTGTATAGCTGGATGCGACCATCATTATTGAGGTCGTTATACTTGATGAGTCCGGTGTCTTCCCATGTTCTCATCCAATCAGGACGCTGCTCATAAGTAAGCGCAGGCTCATCAACACCTTGTGGGTAAATCGTATCGAGTAGGTTTAGACGCGCCATTGCACCTACTGCTGGAGCAGTGAAATATAGCAATGAGATAAATACCAATGTCCAACCGGCTGTCCAGCGGGCATCAGCAACTTTAGGAACGGTGAAAAAGCGAATAATAACGTGCGGTAGACCTGCTGTACCAATCATCAGTGATAAAGTAAATAGCACCATGTTTAGCTTGTTAGGTACATCAGCAGTATAAGCCGCAAAACCTAAGTCAGTAACGACCTGGTCAAGCTTGGTTAGAATAGGAACGCCAGCTTCGACATGGTTTGAGAACAAACCAAGACCTGGAATTGGATTACCAGTCAATTCGAGCGAGATGAAAACCGCAGGAATTGTATAAGCAATCATTAGAACCACATACTGTGCAACCTGCGTGTAAGTAATCCCTTTCATACCACCAAGTACGGCGTAGAAGAATACCACGATAGCAGCAATGATAAGACCTGTATCGTTCTCAACTTCTAAGAAGCGTGAGAAAGCAACACCAGCACCCGTCATCTGACCAATAACGTAAGTGGTTGATGCGATAATCAAACAGACGACTGCAATCATAGCAGCGGTTTTAGAGTAAAAGCGATCACCAATAAAGTCAGGTACGGTAAACTTACCAAACTTACGTAAGTAAGGCGCAAGTAGCATGGCTAGTAGTACATAACCACCCGTCCAACCCATCAAGTAGGTTGAAGCACCATAACCACCAGCTGCTAAGATGCCTGCCATGGAGATAAATGACGCGGCACTCATCCAGTCAGCGGCTGTTGCCATACCGTTCACAACCGGATGGACGCCACCGCCAGCAACATAGAACTCACTGGTGGTACCAGCGCGCGCCCAAATCGCAATACCGAAGTATAAAGCGAAGGACAGACCCACAAAAATAATATTAATCGTAAATTGACTCATAGGGCTATTCCTCGTCTACACCATATTGTTTATCGAGTTTATTCATACGCCAGGCGTAGAAGAAGATTAAGATGATAAATATCCCAATAGACCCTTGTTGTGCAAACCAAAAGCCTATATCAGTACCGCCGATAGCGATACCTGACAATAATGGACGTAACAAGATGCCAAAACCATAAGAGCATATTGCCCAGATGATTAGACTACCTATAATAAGACGGATATTAGCTTGCCAATAGCCGGATGTATCGTTGCGGTTCTCCATAGGACAACTCCTTTTGCCTTACATAAAAACGGGGTTACTGTTTGGAGTCTAGCAAGTCATTGTGGTTTAGCTTCTATCGCCTAGGGCGACATTGTATCTATAAAACAATTATAAAAATTGTTTTATAGACCGCTAAAGCAGAATGACCAACCAGCATTAGTAACCAAAAATTACCAATAAAATGAGTAAATTTTTGCAGTATTTTTTATAAACTAGGGGCTGTATAGAATTCAGCTAAGGAACTGACAAAGACTATTTTTTAGGCAATTCGACGCCAAAAATAGTAAGTTTAGTCATTCTAAGCGCGATAGTTTTGGCTATGAAGTGGCAAAAAATAGTCCTGTTCCTTCGGACTGATGCTAAAATCGCCCCAGACGTTGTTGTAAATCTAGCTAAGGTCTCGACATTACCTTCGATTTACGCCTAGTCTGGAATTATTTTAGCGATCAGCAGTCCTAATAGATGAATTCTATACAGCCCCTAACAGACTATAAAAAATAAACACGTACTGCCTGATACAGCGCGAACGATAAACAGTAAAAATATAATATGTAACAGTATATTTGGTTACTGAAAATTATTTACCCAAAAATAACAACTATTTTGTCAGGTATGACGCTGACCACATTGATTCAGTTTTCGCATAGAAAAAAAAGAGTATATCTAGGAAGGGAGAGGGGATAGGACGGTCCGCTGTCTTTTTCACAATCTTGTCTTCCTGACAAGCGTCTTAATATTTCTGATGCTCTAGTTATTCATGCTCGTAAGCACATAGCAAATCGGTATGAATATATAAAATTTATTTATATAAAATTTATGTGAGCGTTATTCCAAACAATTCGGCATGACTTCTAATAAATACTATAAATTTATTTTTGATAAGTGCCATATCGTCAATAAAACTACTTGAATAGTACGGTAATTATCTCATTCATGCTGCTAAATTGTTACTTAATACATTCTATAGTATAAAGACTATAAGTAACATTTATTTAAGAAATAAATTTATTAAGTTGATAACCAAATATGATAATGACTAACCCTTTAATATCTATATCATGCACATGATGTTTTTATATCAAAATTTTGAGTCAGATTTTCTCGGATTTTGGTAGCTGAAAGACAATATCAATATGACATTTAAACAAGGTATAAAAAGTAATAATGAGGAGTCCGTATGAACGAGGGTGTAGTAGGTTGGCTTAATAGTATCGTAAATTATGGTGTCAGCATTATTTGGGGTAATAACGATTGGTTAATCGCTAGCAATCCATGGTATGGGTTGTTGATGTTCGTATTAATAGGCGCGGGCCTTTACTTTACAGTGGTGACCCGTTTTATTCAGTTTCGACACTTCGGTCACATGTGGCAGTTATTACGGGTTTCTAATCAGGGGCGTAAGGATGGTGGTATCAGCTCATTTGAAGCGCTGATGACCTCCCTTGCTGCTCGCGTGGGAACGGGTAACTTAGCAGGGGTTGCGATTGCTATTTATCTCGGTGGCCCAGGTGCGGTGTTCTGGATGTGGATGACTGCGCTCGTCGGCATGTCGACCAGTTTTATCGAGTCAACGTTAGCACAAGCTTATAAAGTACCGCACAATGACAATGTTTACCGCGGTGGTCCCGCTTACTATATCGAAAAAGGTCTCGGTAAGCGCTGGCTAGCGATATTTTTCTCGCTATGTTTGCTGGTGGCGTTTGGTTTGGCATTTAATGGCGTACAGTCAAATACCATCGCTCAGGCCACCAACGAAGCCTTTGGTGTGCCGACATGGATGACAGGTTTGGTGCTGGTGGTGCTGGTTGCTCCAGTAGTATTTGGTGGTTTGCGCTCAGTCGCTCGTATCGCTGGTAAAGTCGTGCCCATCATGGCGATTCTATATATCTTATTGGCATTGTTTATCATCGTGACCAATTTTAGTCAATTCCCAGCAGCGATTGCGTTGATTGTAAAATCAGCCTTTGGTTTTGAGCAAGCAGCAGGCGGGGTGATTGGTTATGGTATTGCTCAGGCAATGATTAACGGTATCAAGCGCGGTCTGTTTTCGAACGAAGCGGGTATGGGCTCAGCGCCTAATGCAGCGGCAACAGCGAAGAGCCATCCTGACCATCCAGCGGTACAAGGGTTTATGCAAATGCTGGGCGTTTTTATGGATACGCTGGTAATTTGTACGGCGACGGCATCTATTATTATTTTATCAGGCGTGGTCGATCCTAGTGTCGAGCAAGAAGGCATTCAGCTCACTCAATTAGCGCTATCACAGTATGTGGGTGATATGGGCGTCGTATTCGTGGCGATTGCTATTTTCTTCTTTTCATTCACCTCTATCATTGCCAACTATAGCTATGGCGAGTCCAATCTTGAATTTATCTCTGGTAGCAAAAACGCCAAAGTGATGATTATGGTGTTTCGCTTTATGGTGCTAGGTATGGTCTTTGTCGGTGCTATTGCCAGCTTACCTGCCATATGGAACTTCGCTGACTTATCGATGGGTCTGATGGCCTTGGTCAACTTAGTGGCTATTTTGCTATTGTCTCCTGTGGCACTGAGAATATTACGTGATTATGAGCGCCAAGTGAAAGAAGGTAAGACAGGTGAACAAATTACCTTTAATCCTGATGATTTCGTCAAGCTAAAAGACGAAGCCAATCGCGATGCATGGACGGATTAAGTTTAATTATTAAATAGATAAAGACAAAAAAAACCGCTCTTTTTAGAGCGGTTTTTTATTGTAGGCATATTATTTAAGTAACACAATCGTTGTCTTAATCATGATTTACATGTTTGGATAGTTAGGACCGCCGCCGCCTTCTGGGGTTACCCAAGTGATGTTTTGCGAAGGATCTTTGATATCACAGGTTTTACAATGCACACAGTTTTGCGCATTGATAACAAACCTAGCGCCTTCGGCATCTTTCACTACTTCATAAACGCCAGCTGGACAGAATAAACGCGCAGGCTCAGCATATAACGGTAGGTTGATTGAGATAGGCACAGTGGTATCAGTCATTTTTAAATGCGTTGGCTGATCTTCAGTATGGTTGGTATTTGAGATAAATACCGACGACAACTTATCAAACGTCAGCTTACCATCAGGCTTAGGATATTCCGGCTGATAGGCATGGTCTGCGCGCTCTAACTGGTCATAATCATGTAAGTTATCATGAATGGTCAGCGGCATTTTGCCACCCAACAAGTTTTGTTCGATAAAGTTAAACGCGCCACCCATCCATTGACCCATGCGATGCATAGCTGGGGCAAAGTTACGCCCTTCATAGTTGTCTTGATATAACCAAGATTCTTTATACATAGTAGTATAGGTCACTACTTCGTCATGTTGGCGGTCAGCTTGTAGCGCTTCAAAAATAGCTTCGGCTGCTAACATCCCTGACTTTATTGAAGTATGCGTGCCTTTGATTTTGGCAGAGTTTAAGAATCCAGCGTCGTCACCTACCAACACACCACCTGGGAAGGTGAATTTTGGTAATGAGTTTAGACCACCTTTAGTGAGTGAACGCGCCCCATAAGAAAGACGTTTACCACCTTCTAAAACGTTGCGAATGACCGGATGTAATTTTAAACGCTGCATCTCATCAAATGGTGACATGTAGGGGTTAGAGTAAGAAAGATCAATGACAACACCGAAGCTGACTTGGTTGTTTTCATCGAAGTATAACCACCAGCCACCAGAAGATCCGGTATCGCTTAGTGGCCAACCTGAGCCATGCATGACGACGCCTTGCTCATGCTTTTCGGGATCAATATCCCACAGCTCTTTAATGCCGATCGCGTAATGCTGGGGATCGCAATCTTTATCAAGGTTAAAGCGGCTGATTAGGCGCTTGCCTAAGTGACCACGAGAGCCTTCGGCAAAGATAGTATACTTAGCCAGTAATTCATAGCCGGGCTCAAAGCTTGGCTTAGCATCGCCATTTGCCGCTACACCCATATCACCAGTCAATACCCCTTTAACTGAGCCATCATCGTTATATAAGATGTCGGCAGCAGGGAAGCCTGGGAACATCATGACTTCTAGCTCTTCGGCTTGAGCCGCTAACCAACGAACGACATTACCCAATGATGCAATATAATTGCCTTCGTTGTGCATGCTGGCTGGAATAATAGAGTCCATAAGCTTGGTCGATTTAGTCGCTGACCCTAGCATGTACACGCGATCTTCAGTGACAGGGACGTTAAGCGGTGCGCCTTTAGCTTTCCAATCAGGTATCAGCTCGTCTAAGGCTCGCGGCTCCATAACTGCACCGGATAAGATATGAGCACCAAACTCAGAACCTTTTTCGACCACAGCGACCATGAATTCATCGTTGCCCGCTGCGATAGCGAGCTGACGCAGACGAATAGCAGCAGATAGCCCAGCAGGGCCACCACCAACGACGATAATATCGAATTCCATTGATTCGCGCTCAATCTCAGGCTCTAGCGCAACAGGTTCTGCTACTGGCTCTGGTGCCTTGTCGATAGTGACTTTTTCAGAGTCAGGTTCAACGATTTGTTCTTCTACAGCAACTTCTTCAGTGGCTGGTGTTTCTTTATCTAGATTCGCCTTCTCTGTCACTACTGGTGCGTCAGTATTCACAGTGTCACCATCAATGACTGGCTTTTGAGTGTCTTGCTCTTGCATACCTACTCCTAAACTTTTAGTGGCTTATCTCAGGGCATCATTAGCTTAACAATTGAATAATAAACTTGCAGCGCTAACTTCACTCAGACATATGGCTGCCCGATAAAAACTGTCTTTGCGGCATTAGTTGACCACGTTACTGTCGAAATCTCTGTATTCAATGTATTCAAAGATATCAACGCATACGTAAAATCTGTCATTAATACAACACCTAATTGACCATTTTAATAAAAAATCGTTACTCATTATAAAAGAAAAGTCCTACAAACACGATACGCATTTATAAGTATCAGTGTTAAGGTAAGATTGAGATAATGAGGGTGCTAAGATGATATGGTTTCATCATACCCGAAACTAAAATTTATAGTAACGTTAGATTTACCAAACTTTGAATATTAAGTTTTAATACTAAGTCAGAGGTTATGTGATGAATAACAATAACAACAATACGATCAAAAATAATGAAAGTGGTGCTGAAACCCCAAGTAGCGTGTCATCTGCCCCAAATGATATAGAGGCCCTCAGCCAATATTTAAAATCTACCGCTGGCAAACGGGAAGGTCGTAGCATACCACCATTAGAGAAGTGGCATCCTGAAAACAGTGCTGATATGGATCTAGTCATAAAAGCCAATGGAGAGTGGTGGCATGAAGGTGGGCATATGACCCGCGAGTCATTGGTCAGCTTGTTTGCCACTATATTATGGAAAGAGGACAATAACGGCGTCACCGAGTATTTTTTAAAGACACCAGTACAAAAGCTGCGTATTCAAGTCGAAGATGCGCCCTTGTTGATTAATGATGTGGGCATTGTCAATGAAAATGAGACGAGTTGGTTGGAGTTTACCACGACGACTGGCGATGTGGTACGTTTAGATGATGAGCACCCCATTACATTAAAGGCGTATAATCCTAAAGACAATGACACGAACCAAACGCTCGCTGGGGTAGGCAATACAAGCAATCAAAACGTAGCAACCGAAAAACAGATACGTCCTTACATGGCGGTTAGAAATAGTTTGACCGCACTTATCGGACGCAACACTTTTTATCATTTGACTGAAATTGGTGAATTGACAGAGCAAGATGGTGAGACGATACTCACTTTGCAAAGTGGTGGGAAACACTACCAGTTATCAATGCCAACCAGCTAATAACCCATCTAGCATTTGCCAAAATGCAGCGATATTAAAATACAGCGATATTAAAATAAATGGTATCAAAATAATGACAGGTCTATCAGGATGGCGGTAACAGAACGATGAATATTGCCGCAAAAAAAGTGGTTAGTGAGATGCAAACCCAACCAGCCGCTTTTACTAGCAACGCTTTTGATAAAGCGGTGGTTAATAACAATCGCAGTGCCCCCATCGGCTTGTTTGATTCGGGTGTCGGTGGCCTCTCCGTTTACCTACATTTAGCGCAGCAGCTTCCTACTGAGCGCTATGTTTATTATGCCGATACGTTAAATGTGCCTTATGGCAATCGCGACAGTGCAGATATCGAAGCCTTGACTTTGATAGCAGTAGAATGGTTGTATCAGCAGGGCTGTAAGCTGATTGTCATCGCTTGCAATAGCGCCTCAGCTTATGCTTTGGAGGCCGCAAGGCGCAGTTATCCGCAGCTGCCTATTGTCGGTTTGGTGCCTGCATTGAAACCCGCGATATTGGCCAGTCAAAGTGGTCGTGTGGCTGTGTTAGCAACCAAGGCAACGTTGAATGGAGTATTGCTTAATGACGTCATCACCAACTTTGCCCATCCTAACGGTACGATAGTGACAAAGTATTTTGATCCAAACTTGGTACCGTGGGTAGAGGCAGGGATGCCAGAACAAGATGCTACGGCCCGACTTATACGCCAGAAATTACAAGCATTTGCAAGTGATGGCGTCGATCAATTGGTACTCGGCTGTACGCACTATCCGTTTTTTAAAGCGTTTTTATTGAGTGAGATTACACAGCAGCAATTATCGATGCAGATCGTCGACTCAGGACAGGCAATTGCTGAACGGGTTAAGCAACTATTAGTCATAAATAAGCTGTCTGCACTGAATGAAAGCGGGACAAATAGCGGGCACTCAAAATTAATCAGCCCGACAAAGGTAGATTCTCGAATACCATTGGTTTTTTATGCAACCAAACATGATGAGAGACTTAGCGCTTTAGTGGAGGGTCTACTGGGCAAACAGACAATATTGCAATACTATTCTGATTGGTCTGGTTAGATATTGCCGAATACCCTTAATGGCAATATGGAGACCATAATCTTGCACGATGTTGCTATAATGATAATAAATTAAGCCCAGCCTTATAAGTTTGTGCTAGGCTGTGCAAAATAAGATATTTGTGCTTTTTTATATCATTCCCTTTTATGTGATGACCTAAGTTTAGGGGTAATTGTGCCAAACCGTCGCTATCATATTCATGTCATATGCGCTGACAACGACCAATTGCTTGTTTTGGATAGCTTAGCGATATTTTTTCAGGCGCGGGCGTTCTTAACCTATGACGTATCGAGCCAGTTGCCAAAAGCATCGTTATATGGTCGACAGTGTATAGATGCGTGTGATTATGTATTAATGGTCGTCGGCGACAGCTATGGTACGGTGCAAAAAAACGGTGTCAGTCAAATGCATTTGAGCTATTTGAATGCCAAAGCCAAGCTCAAACCTTTACTCATATTGGTTAAAAGTCATCATCAAGATGCTAATATCAGTCGTCAGTTGCAAGAGTTTGTTAAGTCAGTGACTCGGCAAAACAGTCAAATATATTATTATGATACCGTAGTTGATATCGAAAAACTGCTCGTACAAGCTTATTATAATACGGTGGGCAATCATGTCGTAAATGGTGGCTGGATAAGAGTCAGTGAGGAGATGATTAAATTTAGTAAGCAAACTGTCTCTGAAAGATTGTCTGACCTAATATCCAACCATAAAACGTTTACAAAAGAAGCGCCAGTGGTTGAGGAACGGGTAGTAGATAATATCAGTAACCCACTGGTACTGACCGAAACCTTTGATATTCAGTATAGCGCTCATGCTTATGAAGGTGGGAATTTAACGACTGTCACTCGGTCAATGACATTAACGTGGAAAGAGGTACTGATCGCTTTGATGAAAACACCAGCGACTTTTACTAGCTATGGTTTACATAATACCTTCAATCGCTTGATCGTCTCAAGAGCAGAGCAGGATATAAAACAAGATATGCCAAATGTTCATGCTGTCTCACGCTGTCAAATCTCCCAAGAGTCTTTGAACCATTTACAGCGCCAGTTGGTTAGCGCCAATTGGATACAATTAACGACCTACGGTACTCGAGTATCACAAGAGCTTTGGAAGCTTACTTTTTATGCAAAAAATTTATTTAAAGATGAATGCCCTAAAACCCAATAAGTAGCAATCCTCGCAAGCCATCAATTTCACCGATATCTCGAAATACTTATCACCATATATTTTATAGTCATTATATTCACCATGATGACTACGTTTTGTAATACAAAGCATACGCGTCAACGGTTGTGAATTGGCTCAATACTCGTGATAATGACACTATAGACAAAGAGTATTATAAATAAAAAATGATATTTGACCCATCGTTGAGCTTAAAATTAAAAATGTACCAACCGTAATATATTTATAATAATGGTTAATTAAGGAGAGCCTATAATGAGTAACTCTAAAAATGATGAATTAAGAAGTGAACTGGATAGCTTAGAAAAGTCTATGCACGATGCCAATCAGTTTCATACGTTGGAAGAACAAGTAGCCGATATGAAGCGTCGCGGTATCGATCCTAGCAAAGCCTATAAAGATTTGGATAGAAAAGAAGAAGATGCAGATTGGGGCGATGCCACTTGGAAAGAGAATGGTAAATGGAAGCCAAAAACGCCAGCCGACTTAGATGATAAAGCGCGTGAGAACTGGGATGGGGATAATGGCAAACCAAATCCACCACCTATCGTTTAAGTTTTTTAAAATATTGGGTTGTTCAAATAGATAATATAAGCCCATAAAATACAAGCACAAACAAAAGCCACGCTATTATTAGCGTGGCTTTTGTTTGCTATAAAGCAGTTTGAATTATGAACCCTCATCGATACGGATGAGCTTTACAGCACCATCAGCGTCGGTGACACGGCGATATCGCGTGTTACCAGAAGTGGATGGTTGAGTAGCAGAGGGTTGTGTTGAATTACTATTAGGAGTGCTAGTTTGCTGTTGAATAAGCTGCCCCATACGGTCGGCAGGAGCAGGGTTTAAGGGTTGGCTATTCGATGGCTGCTGGTATTGATTGCCGGACTGGCCTCTATTAGGTGTCGAATTGCCAATAATGGCGCGATAGAAGTTCTGTCCTGCGCGACCATCAGCAGGAGAGATACCCTTACTGGTTTGGTATTGCTGGATAGCCGTACGGGTATTGTCACCAATGATGCCGTCGACATCGCCAATATCGTAACCAGCGTCCAATAATGCTTGTTGAATATCTTTGGCTTGCTGACGGCTGATACCAGGATCGTCTGTTGGCCAAGCAGTCATAAAGTCAGTTTTGCTGCTGTCCTCACGGGTGATTAAATCTGATAAATGGGCGATTGCCAGCGCATAATTTTCTGAAGCGTTGTATGAATAAAACGTATCGAAGTTTTTACCCACCAAAAAAGCAGGGCCATCTTTGCCAGCAGGCAACATTAAGCCCGCACTATTTAAATCATAAGGCAGAGGACTGCCATTGGCTAAGGTCAAACCTTGATTGCGCCAGTGGCTCATCGATTTTTTGTCTTTGCGGTTGGAAGCTGCCCAAAATCCACTGGGCAATTTAACTTCATAACCCCATGGCTCACCAGTTCGATAACCACGATTGTCCAAGAAATTGGCGGTAGAGGCCAATGCATCGGGCACGCTATTGACTAAGTCGCGACGACCATCACCATCGAAATCTACTGCCAGCTCTAAAAAGGTACTGGGCATGAACTGGGTTTGTCCGAAAGCACCTGCCCACGAGCCTGTCATATCACTGGGTGCGATGTCACCTTTTTGGACGATTTTTAAAGCATTGGCGTATTCGCCTTGGAAATAGCTTTGACGACGATCAAAACAAGACAACGTCGCTAGAGACTCAAACAAGGGCTTTTTACCCAAGGTTTGCCCGAAGTTTGACTCCACGCCCCAAACCCCTAATACGTGCTCAGCCTTTACTCCGTAACGCGATTCAATTTTACGTAGCGTATCGCTCCATTGATGCTTGGCACGGATACCATCTTCGACACGCTCTTTGTCAACCAGTGATGAGAGGTAATCCCAGACATCCTTTTGAAACTCTGGCTGATAGTTTAACGATTGAATCACGCTAGGGTCTGGCTCGCTTGGACGGTAGTTATTAAAAGTGAAACTGTCGACACCACGAAATTTACTAGAGTTTTTTAGACCATCTAGACATTGTTGAAACTCGCTATTGGATAGATTAGGTGCTGGTGGCTTAGCGGCTTGGGCGGAGCTAGCAAAACTTAGCCCAACAGCAAAGCTAAGTAGCGATAAAGTAGAAACTGGAGTCAAACGCATGACAATATCCTATAAACGTCAAAGTGGTCATTAAAGAGGGAAGCAAAGCTGATTGGTGCAGTATGGACTTAGAGTAACCAATCTAAATAGTAAAGAAAAGGTATCGCAGCACTCTGACCCCTGCCGTCAAATCCGTAGAACCAAACTTGGGAGATTTTAATTACGCAGC
>NZ_RRYX01000071.1:0-15285 GCF_014861375.1 Psychrobacter sp. FME5
ACGTAAGTCCAGAACTCATCAACCTCTAAGCGTTCATAGTAGCGCTTCTTAGGCGCGATCTTATAAACAGATGAGCCTATGGTGCCCAATACTTTACCGATACTGACTGAGGCTATAATAGCTATGTCTCTAACACCGCAACCTCTCACCGTCATTAGCCGTATGATGTCTTCTATTTTAGAGTGACAGCCCTTATAAGTTAAGGCATGGTCACCAATGAATTGACGTTTGCAGTCCTTGCATTGGTAGTTCTGCTTGCCATAGCTTTTTATGCCGTTTTTCTTTAAACTGGGACTGTGACAGTCGGGGCAGCTGATATCTATTTGTGTCTTCATAACCTCAAATATATCATCTTGCTTTGGCTGTCACCCTCCTTTATTTCTTCAGCATACTTTCTGACACACCACCAAAGGATTTAGGTTTTGATAACAATACCTTAACCACTATTGCTAAAACCGTTAAAAAGTATCAGATTTGCACAATTAATATATTCATTAGTAAACATATCGCAATCACACAAAATACGCCTTGCGTACTTAGCACACGCTTAGTATAGTAAAACGTAATGATATGCAGGACGTGGCGTACAGGTTGTTTTATTGACGGTATATACATAATTATCAATCTCTGCATTATTTTTAATTCATTTTATAAAACCAAATCTACCTAATTATTAATTCAAAGGATATTTATATGGCTATTAGCTTAACGAAAGGCGGCAACGTAAACTTATCAAAAGAAGCGCCTGGTTTAACCAATATCACAGTCGGTCTAGGCTGGGATCCGCGCGCGACCGACGGTCAAGAGTTTGACTTAGATGCGATTGGTTTTTTGGTCAATGAAGCAGGTAAAGTCCGTAACGATCAAGACTTTATCTTTTTTAACAACCTAAAATCAGATAATGGCGCGGTTGAGCATACCGGCGATAACCGTACTGGCGAAGGCGATGGCGATGATGAAAAAATCAAAATCAATCTTGCTAATATCCCAGCTGATGTAAGCAAAGTCGCAATCTGTGCGATTATCTATGAAGGTCAAGCTCGCAATCAAAACTTCGGCCAAGTGGGTGAAGCTTACATCCGTGTCGTCAATGACAATGGCGACTCTGAAATTGCCCGTTACGACTTATCAGAAGATGGCAGCACTGAAACTGCAATGATTTTTGGTGAACTATATCGCCATAGTGGTGATTGGAAATTCCGCGCGGTTGGTCAAGGCTTCAGTGGTGGTCTTGGTCCATTAGCGGGTTCTTACGGTGTGAACGTGTAAAGTTAGCTATCACTTAATCGTTCCACAGGACAAATATCACCATCAGACATTTGATGGCGATACAAAAAAGCCATCAAGTGTGCCCTTTTAACGCATTTGATGGCTTTAAACTTAATGGGTTAGCTGAAAACACTCAAAATATAGCGTAGTTAAAAATAGTATAGTTTATAAAGACACAGAGTGTAGAGACACATATATTAAAAGTAGACTTTAAAGACAATAGAATAAGGATTTGTATCCCATGGCCGCGACATTCAGCTTAATCGGTACCATCGAACCTTTCCTCCATTGCAACCTTAAAAAAGGCGACTCAATCTACTGTGAAGCCAATGCGATGGTGATGATGGAGTCCAACCTTGAGCTTAAAGGTAAGCTACAAGGTGGGTTGATGCAATCTTTAATGCGCCGCTTCGCTAATGATGAATCGCTATTTCAACAGCAAATAGAAGCCGTAAATGGCGAAGGTGATTGTCTACTTGCACCAACGCTAGACGGTGATATGCAAATCATTGATTGCGGCACGCAGCAATATACCTTGAGTGATGGCGCATTCGTTGCAGCACAGACTGGCGTCGATATCAGAGCCAATATTCAGCGTAACCTTGGCGGTGCAGTGTTCGGTGATACTGGTGGCTTCATGGTCATGCAGACCCAAGGTCAAGGTCAGGTGGTGGTATCGGGTTTTGGCTCCTTGTTTGAGATTGATGTCACCCCTGATAAAGACGTTATCATCGATAACGGTCATGTAGTCTGCTGGGATTCAAATCTGGATTATAAACTGTCGGTCTCGACCAGCAAGAAAAAAGGCATTATGAGTAACATTATCAACTCGGTCACCAGTGGTGAAGGTATGGTCTTAAACTTCTCAGGTAGCGGAAAAGTAATTATCTGCTCGCGTAATCGTGACAGTTATCAAGGCTGGTTGCAAAGCGTCTTAGGTACTAGCTCAGGTGGTCGCGGCGGTAGCGGTGGTTTTTTAGATAATATTTTATAACTAAAAGCTATCACTTAACTGAAAACACTTAGCTGAAAATTACTATTAGAAACTTAAGTGTTTCACTCACAATTATTATAAGGATTTTACCATGGCAGTTAGTTTACAAAAGGGTCAAAAAATATCCCTAAGCAAAGAAGCTGGTGGCGATCTTACCCAAGTGAAACTGGGTTTGGGCTGGGACGTGTTTCAAGGACAGCAAGAGAAAAAAGGTGGCTTCTTGGGCAAGTTATTCGGCGGTGGTAGCGGCGGCGACTCCATTGATTTAGATGCCTCATGCATTATGTTCGATAACAACAAACAAGCCGTCGATGCGATTTGGTTCAGTCAACTTAAATCAAAAGATGGCAGTATCGTTCATACTGGCGATAATCGCACTGGTGACGGCGATGGTGACGATGAAGTCATCAATGTTGATTTATCTAAAGTCCCTACTAACGTCGTATCGCTGGTCTTTACCGTCAATAGCTTTACTGGACAGACATTTGAGACCGTAGAAAATGCATTTTGTCGCCTCGTAAACGCCAGTAATAACGCTGAGGTAGCGCGCTACAATTTGTCAGCGCAAGGCGGTCATACGGCGATGATTATGGCAAAAATTTATCGCCATAATAACGAATGGAAGATGCATGCCATTGGTGAAATCGCTTCTGGTCGCACCTTCCATGATCTAATGCCTGCTATTACACCGCATGCTTAATTGATTTAATACCAAACCCAAAAAGTACGATTAGCTGTACCAAACTTGTTTAGTCTACAGTGCGTAGTACTTGCACTCGCTTTCCTTGCTACTCTAATTTTTATGAATGGTATTAGGGCGCATCCTCAATCTGAGCATTAAGCTTTAAATGGGCTAAAAATGAGGACACGCCCTAGTATTGTTTTTAAAGTTTTGAATACTATAAAAAAATCAGCCCGTCTATAAATTAATAGACGGGCTGATTGCTTATGAAGCGATAGCGTTAAGACCTTTATTTACGCCCACGTTTCCAACTAAAGCCCCAGTTAAAGGCTTTATCCATTTCTTGGTGACCTTTGAAATATTGGTTGATACGCTCAACATTGATACTGCCTTGTTGGTTGACCAAACGCGCAATCGCACACATTGGCAGATTCCCCGTACCTTCTGTTAAACGGGTTTCAATCGGTGGCTGGTCTGGCACATGAATGGTGACTACCCCATCTGTCTGCGCCCAATTTGGCGCGCCTTCGTAGATGAAAGCAAAAATAAACACTTCCTCAATTTGCGACCACTGTTGGCCATTGATATCGAGCCATTCGCCACCACTGACTTGTCCCGTTCTGTCATCGGCACGCAAGCAAACATACGGCGCAGTTTGTAAGCTACCAAAGCGATCACCCAGAGCCTGAATGAGGGTTTTTTCACCATTTTTCAGGTGAATCATAGCCCCAACATCAAGGTCAACACCACCAGCTTTATGCTGCTTAAACAAATCGCCTAATATGCCTTTTTTTGGTGCGGATTTATCGGCATTTGGGCGCTGATTCCAGTCTAAATTAACCCCAATTTTACCAAAATCATCTCGCTTCTTTAGATTGATGCTGGATTGGTTTTTGGTTAAGGTAACTTTGCTTAAATTAATCGAAGGACTAGCAGGAATGGGTGGTGGCGTGCTTGTTTGATTGGCACTACCCGCTTTTTGCGTATTGATTGGACGTTGAGTATTAATGGGTGGAACAGGCGCTTCATCAGCAATTTCAACACCGAAATGCTCAGATAAAGGTTTAAGGCCGCCTTCAAAACCTTGAGCAATAAAACGAAACTTCCAACTGCCTTGCCGACGATAGCATTCTGCTAAAATGAGGGCCTTTTCATTACGTCCAGCAGCAGCCAATTGACAAGTCATCAATACTTGGCTGCCTTGTAATACTTGGATATCGACATCGCCAACTTGCGCGAGCGTTTGTGCGCTAGAAAACGCTAATGCAATTTTTTCAATACTTGCAGGCTGCGTAGGTAAATTGATATCAAAAAACCCATCACTATCATGACCACGAAAGCTCACGCTACCGTCATCACTACGTGTCTGGCCATAAAATATCATGTCGCCATCACCGCGTACTTTGCCATCGTTAGTCAGGCGATAAGCAGCACAGTCGATGGCGTTTTGGCTTAAAATACGAATGCTAATATTGTCCGTTGGCAGTGGCGCATTGGCACCAGCAATTAAGGCTTGAGGTTGGCTCATGATATGTCCTTTCAATGATAAATAATGTCGTTATATTATTAGAATAGCTATCGCCATATAGTACCATGAATGCCCTTAAACCTTAATGAGAACTGACGTTGTAGGATTCATCAGAGACACTTTATAAAATTTTTACAAATACCTAATACTATCTAACCACAAGCATTTATAACCCCTAGCATTTGTATATAATAGAGCTTGTTATAGTAATGCAATTTATGGGCTTTTTCAGCCATGCATTAGGCTGCGAACAAGGTTGTGATGACGCTACCGAGTGATCTAAAACCCTATTATTTAAGAGAATGCTGAGAAAATTATGGATAACCCTGCTAATGATAGTCATCATATAACCAAAACTGCGGCTTGGTTGGCTGAAGGTCAATCAAGCCAACGCGATATGCTTGCCAGCCTGCAGGCACTAAAAGCTCAATCTAGTACGCCCTTTCATATCATCGCCTCACACCGTGACAATAGACCTGAAATTTTCGAATTTGCTGATAACTTTTATCGCGAACCCTCTAAAACTGGTGCAAATAATGATGAGCAAACCACTCTTGAACCTGCTCTCCCTCGTTGGCAATTCGTTTTAGAACAAGCCAGAAAGAATAATGTAAAAGTATTATTAACCGGGCGAAATGGCATTGATTATGAAGCCCAGCGGGAAGAGTTTGACGCCGCTGGTATTCGCTTATTGACTGGCGCGACCAACGTTGCAGCATTAGAATCCATCGATGATAAGTTTGCTTTTATGCAGCAGTGCCATGAGCATGACATTCCTGTTGCTGATGCGTGGCGATTTGATACTGTAGCAGAGCTTGAAGCATTACTTGTCAAACACGGTCATCAGCCGTTATGCGTCAAACCCGTGACGGGTATTTTTGCCCAAGGGTTTTGGCGGCTGGATATGGGTAAAGAAAAAGACACGCAATACGACAGTTTTGAGCATTTATACTTTACCGAAGAGAAAAAAATCAATACGGCGCAGTTTATAAATGCTTATAGCAACAGTTTGATGGTGCATGAGCGCCCTATTCCCATGCTGCTGATGCCTTATTTATCAGGGCAAGAGTACTCTATCGATGTCGTCTGTGAATATGGTGAAGTATTGGCCGCCATCACGCGCTATAAAACAGGGAAGATCCAGCATATCGGTTATGAACAAGCGGTCATGGATGTGGTCATTCCATTGATTAAAGCGTTTGGCTGTGATGGTATCGTTAGCGTCCAAACTAAAGCCGATAATGACGGTCAGCACCGAGTACTTGAAATTAATAGCCGTCCCTCTGGCGGGATTGATTACACCACTCATAGCGGCGTGGACTTGACCCAAGTTGGTTTTGCCTATTGGCTCGGTCTAAGTGATAAACCAAAACTTACGGATATTGTGCAGCAGATCACGCCGTGCCAAGTACGTTCAATTATGGTGAGTGTTAAGATTGAAGAAGATCCTATCGAGCAATAACGGTTAAAACCTCTCACCTTATTTGACATATAAACCGTGGGAATAAGTTATGACTAGTCGATTATTGGTTTAAAAAATAACTCTAAAATTATAAAATAGAACATCCAGAGGAACTTGAATGCCAAACAAGCAATACAGCACGACCATCACCCTACCTCGCGGTACGCTGGATTTAACCTATCAAACTAATACAGTTACAGATAGCAGTAATTCAGAAAAAAGTAATAGCTACGAATTAGAAGACTTGCTTGATTTCGCCCAGCGCATTAACCCAAAACGTGCATTTCTATTTGTCTCAAAAATCTTAGGTCGGCATATTCCAGTGGCTCCTAAGACCATGCGAAGTGCTTTTACTGATTTGGCAAATTTAGTACCCAATCACTTGCCTGAGCCAATTTTGGTCATTGGCATGGCAGAGACTGCCGTTGGCTTATCTGCTGGTGTGCATCAAGCGCTGCAAACGCGCTATCCGCAAGCACTACTATTAAACTCTACTCGTCATGCTCAACATAAAGGACTAGATACTGACGCTATCTTCACCACTTTTAGCGAAGATCATAGTCATGCCAGCCAGCATTTAATTTATAAAAGTAAAGACGAAAGCGTACAAAAGCAGCTGCTCGCTAGCAAAACGCTAATCATGGTCGATGACGAAGCTTCTACAGGCAATACTTGCGTCAATGTCGTCACCGCCCTTCGTAACGCCGGGATTGAGCACTTAGAGCAAGCACATCTCACCACTTTGGTTGATTGGTCATTAGATAAAAATCAGAATCCGAATCAGGGTTCTTCTGATGCCGATGATACGATTGCTAAACGCTTGCCAAATATTGACTTTCATCGTCATCACCTGTTATCTGGCGCTTGGACATGGACGGATGCGCCCAACCCTGAGCCAATTATTATGCCATCGGTCGATACCACTGAGGCAGGCAGCCAGGTGTTAATGAATACGGGTAATTGGGGACGTTTCCCAACGCTAGATAGCACAGATGGCTTTGATAACTATCTTTTGAGCTTTCAAAGCGCATTTGCAGAATTTAGTAAGCAAACCCAGTTTGATAAAGAGCAATTACCACAGCGGATTTTAGTATTGGGCAGTAATGAATTTGTCTGGTTGCCGTTTCTATTGGCGGAATGGCTTGAACAAAACACTAATGTAGAGCACAGCAGTCACACCGTCAAATTTAGTGCGTTGACCCGCTCGCCGATTGCACTGGGTGGCGGTATTACCACAATGTTAAGCTTTAATGATAATTACGGGCTTGGTATGACCAACTTTGCATATAACGTGGAACTGAGTGAGTGGGATTTGATTGTATTGTGTGTGGAAACCGCTGCTGATAGCGTAGATAAGCTGTGGCAGGATTTGGATAATGTGTTGGTAGTGAGTCCGACGCTTTAAATCACCCTATGACGTTCAACTCTATTATTCACGGATAACTTAATGACCATTCCATTTTTTCAAGCAGACTCAAACATTATTAAACCCTATGCCCTGATGGATTTGGACGATACGCTATTCCAAACCCAACGCAAAATAGATGCTTGGAATTTGCCGACTGCCGAAGCTAATAACTTAGTGTGCGCGAGCATAAATAAACAAGGTAAGCCGCTTAGCTTTATGAGTCAGCGGCAAGCGTCTTTATTTAACTGGCTACTTGCTAGCACTGAACTGATCATAGTTACTGCCCGCGACCGTGATGAAATCAAGCGGGTTAAACTGCCTTTTGCTAGTTGGCAGGTTTTGACCCATGGCGCAATTATTTTGACGCCCAATGGTGAACTGCTAAGCACGTGGCAACAGCATATGTATAGTGAGCTGGCACCATTGCAGGGTAAATTGAATCAACTGAGTCAATTGTTCGCCAGTTACAGTCAAAATGATAGCAATCAGCTGGTATTTACCCCGCATATTGATAGCTTTAACAATGGTGATGCTGATGAAGAGTTAATCATTTATCTGGCTATCAAACATGCGCAAAAAGATCATCAAGCATTAATTGCATTAGCCGAAAAACTGCCGACACTGATACGTGATTTCGATGAGCACTTTTATGTACACGTAAATGCCAATAATCTAGCGATATTGCCCCATGTAGTGCATAAACGGCACGCGGTGCAGTTTTTATTAGAGCAGCATTTAGATAATCAGCGCCCAAGCTTTGGTTTTGGTGATAGTTTGGCAGACTTACCTTTTCTGCAACTATTAGACTGGTACGGTATGCCCAACCATGGTCAGCTTCATGATCGTCTTAGCTCTCGATGATTTTAAACTTTAACAATTCCCAGCTATCCATAACTCTAAACTGTCCATAATAATTATAATAACCACAGCAGCTCATAAAAGTAGGCCTCAGCTTATGATTAACCCTAACATTCAAAAAGCAGACACATATGGCTCAGGCAGCTACCTTGCCAGCGATGTGACCGTATTGCTCGATATCGTTGATAAAGACGCCGTTGCTGATGTACCAGTCGATCAAAAAGAAGCGCTGATTCAAAGTGGGCAGCGCCATTATTCCGATATGCTGACCTTAGAGAACGCGCCAACTGCCATGCACGAGCAGCTATATATACAGGCGCTAGAGCAAGGCACCAATAGAACCGCGACTGATATTGCCAATTTAGCCTATACATTGCAGGATAAATTTCAACAAACCGTTAATAATCAATATCCGCTAATACTGGTCAGCTTGGTGCGCGCAGGTTTGCCAATTGGAGTGTTATTACAGCGGGCGCTGGCGGATACCAATAGCGGTTACTATTTACCAAGTGTGCATTATGGTGTCAGCATTATTCGCGATCGTGGGCTTGATCCAGCCGCTTTGCAAATGATATTAAATGCTCATCCAGATAGCCCCATTGTATTCGTCGATGGCTGGACAGGCAAAGGAGCCATCTATCAAGAGCTGGCGCATAGTTTAGAAGCGTTTAGCGCCCCTAATCACCCAAATTTTGCCAATATATTTCATCAAGGTGCAGACGTCATTCCATTGCTAACGCTTGCTGACCCTGCTGGTGTTTCTTGGCTGGCTGCTAGTGAGGAAGATTGGCTGATACCATCAGGTTTATTAAACAGCACCGTTTC
This sequence comes from Psychrobacter sp. FME5, assembly GCF_014861375.1. NCBI lineage: Bacteria > Pseudomonadati > Pseudomonadota > Gammaproteobacteria > Moraxellales > Moraxellaceae > Psychrobacter > Psychrobacter sp. FME5. The sequence continues at coordinate 9,027 of NZ_RRYX01000071.1, forward strand.
TGGGCTCATATCACGCAGCTTATATACTGAACCGCAATTGGGGCTACACCGCAGTGTTTTTTATGATAACTTGATTGAAGTAGATCATAGCTTAGCATTTATCGATCATATTGATGCAGCAAGGCGCGCTTTAACTTTGGAATTACAACCCTTGCAAACATTTAAGCAGCCACGCTATCAGACGGCTGATTTAATTGACACGCTGGCAGCAGAGTATAATATTAGCAATCGTAATCGTATCAAGCCGACCATCGCAGAAGCCACACGAGCGATACTTCGCCGTGATCCAGAGCGCATTTTATTAGCGAGTGCTGAGCATCCTGATACCATATTATTGCGACATTTATGTGCACAGCGAGATATCACTGTCAGTGTATTAGGTGATAAAATACTTCCCTATCAAGCGATTACACTTATTAAGCAGCGTACCACGGACTATTAATTACTAGGGCATTTTTACCATACGCCTTTTTCGCTACTATCATTTTCTTTCACTCTATTTACGATGCCTATTATGTCAGACATGCCGAACAACGAGTCCAGCTTTTATAATAATACCCAGTCTTACGCGCATCTAATTACTGAGCGTCATGCCATGCTCAAACCCCTAACACATCACCCATATCAATTAGGGGCAAGTCTATACATGCCAGCGACTCGCCAAGATATCTGGCAGGTGATCAAGCGCGATAAACTGCCAACGATTAATAGTATTATTATTTGTTTAGAAGATGCCGTCAGTCATCATGACGTCGAGCTGGCGCTCGAGCGTTTGCAGACGCTGCTGGATACTTGGGCCGCTCATGTTGATAGCATCAATAACCCATCCCAACCGATAGATATTCAGACCGAGCAGCCAACGCGTCCGCTAGTATTTGTACGACCACGTCATCCAGCCATGTTAGAGCTGCTATCAGATTTTGCGCATATTGATTTGATTGATGGGTTCGTCATGCCCAAAGTAGATATGTATAGCCTATCTAATTGGCGCATGGCCTGTCAAAACCTCAGTAGCGAGACGCTATTAATGCCAACGCTTGAGACTGCTGCATTATTCAATCCACACCACAACCAAGAGCTGGCCATTGGCTTTAAAGAAGCCTTTAGCCAACCAATTTTTGCGCTGCGTATCGGTGGCAATGATTTATTTGCAGCGTTGCGTTTGCGCCGTCCAAAAAACAGTATCGTCTATGACACGCCCATTGGCACGCTCGCTTATCAACTGCTTGGCTGTTTTGTACCACACGGTTTTTATCTTTCAGCGCCCGTATTTGAATATCTGGATCAGCCCATGCTGTTTATGCAAGAGCTTAACCGTGATGTCAATTTGGGGCTGGTCGGGAAAACCGTCATTCACCCCAGCCAAATCGCATTGGTACAACAAGCGTATTGTGTACCATTAAGTACTTTGGACGAAGCGCAAGCGATACTCCATAGCGAGGCCAAAGCGGTATTTAAATATAACAATGCCATGTTAGAGCCAGCCACTCACCGCGCATGGGCACAAGAAGTGGTCAATCGAGCAGCAGTGTTCGGCACCATTAATGACGGTCATAGTGACTATAAACCGCTACTTTAAAGTCAAATGCTAAACGTACCTTAAGACCATGAATAACTAAAATGAGAAAGCCGCTATCAAATCATGATAGCGGCTTTTTAATGCAATCATCCAGTGCATCACTAAGCACTAAGCACTAAGCACTAAGCACAATTTACCAAGAATTTATTAATGGCTTTATTCACTTGCTCCGGCTCTTCTACAGTTGAGGTATGACCAGCGCCTTTGATAACGGCAAGTTTAGAGCCTGCAATCGCAAAGTGCATGCGCTCAGCTTTGGGATAAGGTGTTGCCGCATCTTCATCACCAACGATAATCAATGTCGGCGTGATAATATCACCAAGCTGTTCATAAGTTCCTGTGCGCTCAATGACCCCCATTGTCGCTTTTATGACGCCACCCTTACGATTGCCTTGTAGCATCGTCAGCCATTGTTTACGATCAGATTTGCGCAGCTTGTCTGCCAAAAAAGTACTGCCAAACATAATCGGCATGACTTTATTGCTCACACGCCTAATACCTAGCCAGCGAATGGCTTTGATAAGTTTACGATACTGCGGTACGTTTTTAGGATCTTCAGGGTCGGCAGAGGTCTCTAATAAAATGAGTGATAATAATAGTTCGGGGCGCTTAAGGGCTATGCGCTGGGCGACAAAACCGCCCATCGACAACCCAAAAAAGTGACACTTAGTGACATTAAGGGCATCCAGTAGCGCAAGCGTATCTTCCGTTAGTGTCTCCATATCATAACCAGACTTAGCGATTTCTGACTGACCTTGCCCGCGGAAATCAAAAGCGATGCAACGGTAGTCTGCCTGAAAGCGCTCAACTTGCTTGTCATACATCCGCGTATTCCATAGCAGACCATGAGCAAACACCATAACCGGCTTTTGCTTATCATGAGGCGCACTGTCTTCGTAATAAATATCGATATTATTCACATTAATAATTGGCATAACCACTTCCTTGTTTTTACAAAAAAATAAACCTTTTAAAGCCTACCCATAAGATATGTCCTAGCATAATTCAACTGTCTTACCGTTGACAGCCTTATTTAGTAGCCTTATTTTGAATAGTAAGTTTTATAAGTTAATCAACTATATAGGTTCTTACTGCAATTTAGAAACCTTGCCAGCGTTTAGATGTGTCTTTAGCGCCCACAAAACCCGCTTTTATAATAAACCTAAACTGCTATAGTAATCGGCATTGCATTATTTGTTATATTTCCTACCAATAGCCAGTTTCCACAAATAACCTTTATATAGAAATCCCGTCTAACTCCTAAATAAGGATATCAACTATGTCACAATCTCTCGTCGAATACCAAGCAGAAAACCATATCGCCACCATCACGATGAACGACCCAAAAACGCTTAACGCCTTTAGCACCGCACTCAAGAACGCCATGGTAGATGCGCTTGATAAAGCAGACACTGATGAGCAGGTTCGCGTCATTATATTACAAGGTGCAGGTGGCCACTTCTCAAGCGGTGGTCATATCGGTGAGATGTTAGAGAATGGCATGGAAAGCGAGGCGCTATCGAACAAGCTGAACTTTATGGTCGGCGAAGTGGCTGAGATCAGCCTAAAGTTGCGTAATATTCATAAGCCTATCATTGCCAAACTAGAGGGTGCGGTCGCAGGCGCTGGGATGAATTTGGCGCTAACTTGCGACTTTCGGATTGCCGCGGATAATGCTAAGTTTGTGCAAGCCTTTGTCAATATTGGGCTGATTCCAGATGCGGGTGGTATTTATCTGCTTAATCAGCTAATTGGTGTGGCAAAAACCACCGAGATGGTGATGCTGGGTGATAAGCTAAAAGCGGATGATATGGCACGCTTAAACTTGGTGAATCAAGTGGTCAGCAACGAAGAATTAGAGGCAAGCGTACTGGCGCTGGCTACTCGCCTAAGCAATCTGCCCGGCAAAGCATTGGCATCAATGAAACACATGATTAATACCCATGCCTATATGGGCCTGAATGAAGCGCTCGATATGGAAGTAGATCAGCAAACGATGCTTGCCAAAACTGATGACTTTAAAGAAGGCATTACCGCATTTATGGAAAAACGTAAGCCAGTTTATCAGGGTAAATAGCCCTTCTTAACTATTTTGGGAAGCACTGCCAAATGCTAATATCACCTTATCAAGGTTTGATATTAGCATTTGGCACCATTTCAATTCCTCGTTCACTTTCAAAATCAAGCTGATTACCCTTCATCTTTACCCTAATCCCCCACTTAAGCCAGTTATGATCAAATGTAAAAGGTAACGGCGCATCTTCTGGTAACATCAACGTAAAAGGTATCGTTTCTGTCTGAGATGGCTTTAAAGATATTTTTGTATCAACCTTATAAGTATCTATGCCCTTACTATAGTACGAATAAGTGCTTTTTTTCCCCGAACCTTTTTCAGCACCCTCTAGAAGTCTTAAAGAAATACGAGCTCGTTCTATCGTTAAGACTTTACGGGGAGTTATGTTCAGCTCGCCTGTTATCTTTCCACTAGACGGTTGGTAGTTTTTGATTTTAAGCTGAATTTGACCAAGTTTACGCTGCTGCCACATCACTGGTATAAATACCAACACAACCATAGCAACTACTATCGCTGGCACAAGGGTAAGGACATAGAGAATCCACTCGACATCTTCACCAAAGATCAGAATCGATAACATTATGATAAGCACTATTGAGAAAACAACCACAAATACAATAGGCAGCCAAAGCGTCACTTTATTGATATTTTCGTCTAGTGTATTTACCCAAACAGCAGATTGCTGCGGAGAAATAACGGTAATTTTTTGTTGATTACCGATATCTGTAGCCCACTTCATATCTAGTCGTGTACTTATAGCCCAAACAACAGTGGTATATCGACCTTCATAACTCAGTGGAATTGTATCGTCTGCCCCATCATCTGCTAATACCAAAGAAAACTCGAAGCAATATGTACCTGCTTCAAGCTTGCCACTATGAACCTTAATCTCCTGAATAACTTTGCTGTCTACTGAACCACGACCTTCGGTATGATAGGACAAATCGACATAAATATTTCGAGAGTCTATCGCAGTATGGGCTTGAATAATGACTTCACCAGCTACCTTATCTCCTGGTCGTACTCGCAGGCTGGACTCACTCAGCTCAATATGTATCTCGCAAAGCGCCGGATTTGTAGCCAAAGATAGTGATGAGATGTTCCTCTCCTATTATTTTTTCTATAAAGTAGATGTTGTGATGCGGTGCAACTCTTATCCCAGCAGCACGGTTTTTTATAATGGATCGACTATAGCGTAATCTCTATAGCCTGCTGACCCTCAAAAGCAATATCATGGTTTTTTACTTTAACCTTAATAGACCAAGAAAGCTGATGGTTTTTTAATTTAAATGTGGGTGTCATATCAGTGGCTCGTGGCAAAGAAAAAGACAATGATGTGGTTTGTAGTTTATTCAAGGGTATCGCTTCATCTATCTTATATGGCGCTATATCTTTGGCAAAATATAGTAATTTACTTTTTTCATTGATAAATACTTCAACTTCCTCTATACGCTGTAGAATAACTTCTACTTGATCTAATACCAAACTTTTCTCAGGTATGATATTTATCTGGCCTTTTATCTGCTCTTTTTGTTGATCATCACTGACTTCGATGAAAACTTGACCCAACTTTCGACGTTGCCAAATTCTTGGTACTGCATTTTTTAGTATTCGTGCCGCTAGTAAGGTAAATACAGCGATAAACACATAAAACGGCCATGGCGTATTTTTGTTACTACTCACAAGTAATGACATAGTTCCAAGGATGATAAAAAAAACAATAGCGAATATAAAAGCCTCTATAAAATTAGATGGGTTAAGATTGGCGCTTGGCTCCGTTTGTCTAAGCTCACGTGCTTTTCTACTGATCACTACCAAAGGCTGCTTAGTTTTTATATCTAAGCCATGAGCAATATCGACTCTCACATTGATCGACCAGTTTATATCAAATAACTCACCGTGGTAGCTAATCGGTATTATATCGCTATTGCTTTCTTTATCCATTAAAGCGATAGAAAACTCCATGGAATGATTACCTGCACTGAGTCCATTAGTTGGAATATGAACGCTATTAATTCTTCTACTTTCTAGCCGCTTATGGTTTTCGATATCATAGCTTAAATCAATATAAACCCCTTGAGTGTCAATAGGATGAGATGTATTGATACAAAGGCTACCTTTTATGTCGTCGCCTACTTCTATCTGCTGTTGATTGGTTGGATCCAACTCTACTTTTATCTGATAAATCGGGGGTAAGTCTGAGCCTGTTATTAAATCATGCTCTTTTTCTATAGATTGTGCTGATATCTTAGACTGAGTTGATGGTGCTTTCATTAATAAACCCATGGATTTTTACATGATTAAATAGGTAGTATAAAGCCAGCTATAGTTGATTTACTTTAAAACCAATACAAGCGCTACTGGAGTAAATTTTTCGCAGCCTCTGTCACGCTGGCGATCCTCAAGCAAGAAAAATCAGCATCAGTAGCACGGGATTATTAACGTATCAATTTTATTTAGAACTAGGGCGTGTCATCAATTAAGCCAAATGACGCAAGAAACTAAGTGAATCGCACTGAGGAAATGACGAGCTAACTTGTCATAGCGAGTAGCAATCGCACGATACTGCTTAATCTTGGCAAAGAAGTTCTCTATTAGGTGCCTCG
>NZ_RRYX01000072.1:0-15229 GCF_014861375.1 Psychrobacter sp. FME5
GAAAAAACGGTACCTGCAGTACGTGATGTAGCGATATTACTTCTCACTGACTATAGATGTAAGTATTAGGCCATGTCATCAATTAGCACATTGAATCATGATACCGTCGCAGTTGCTTGTGTATCGGTATTTTCTACGACATTTACCGTCACTTGACCACTAAACTGTCCCTGTTCATTACTATTTACTTGCTCTAACCTAGCATTTAAACCCTGCGCTGCCAGTGTATCTGTGAACTGATCAAGACTATTACGATCAGGCGCGATCAACGTAAAGCTCAACGCAGACGGCTGCATCACTAACGCTTGCGCGCGTAATGAAGATTGTTTGATTAACGGTGATATGCGCGACAGTGCTGCCATATGTGAGGCAGGGGCTTGGCTATCGCTGCGCAGTTTTGGTTGTAATTGCACTTGTAGCTTAGTGCGGGGGCTTAATGGCTCGTTTGGAAACCAAGATTGATACTGCGCTGCCACCTCAGTTTTGGTAGCCACTGCCGCTTGATTATACTGATACCATTGCACACCATCAGTTGCCATCTGTAGTACCAAGGCTGACAGTGCCACCATCATCGCTACGCGCAGATATGGTGAGAGCTGCGAATCTGTTGATTTAACAAAAAAGTTAAGCGCGTGGCGTTCAGGATTTTCAATAGGTTCAGCCGATGTAGACAAGGTAGTCAAGAGTAACTGATGCTCAGCGATAATCGCCGCTGTTTGTGCCATAAAGTTGACTGGTACAGCATCAGCCAAGGTTTCTTCTATAGGTGGTAATACATTCACCTCACTTAAGTGTGGAAAGCGCTCAAAAATTAACGGTAAATAGCTGATAGCCATGCCTTGACGCATTGACTGGCGCAGGAGCATGGTCTGCTCATCTTGATACAGCGTTACTTGCTGCCCTGCACCCTCTTCTGGCGCTGGTAGCAATAAAAAATCAGGCAGTAACGCCGCTATACTCATGCCAGCCAGCTTAGCGCTTTGCTGCCATGCTTCGATATCGTTTTGTGCCAGTGCATACAATTGATGATGCTCATCATGGCTGATTTGACGAATGGCCAACTGCTCAACAGCGGTCAATGAAGTCTCTTCAAACAGGTATTGTTTGCCCGTAGTGCCCAGTTGTTTCAGTTGAGTGGTATTAAGCTCGGTATCTACTTGTAAGATATGGCTTGAAGGGAAATATAGACATAAAGTCTTTTGTGCATTGCTTTTATAACTGCCATAGATAGCTTGCAGCTGTTGCCAACTCTCGACTGACTGCCATCGTTGCACATCTTCATGCCAAACAGCCAATGGGCTATGCTGCGCTCGTAACCAAACGTGTAACACTAAGCGTGTCCTTAATTATTGAAACGGTTATAGGTGCACTGTTGTAAAAGCAACATTATAAAATATACGGTTATAAAGGAATATGTAAAAAGGTTTGGGACAATAAAATTCGACATCACTATACTGATGTCAGTATGGCTGCTCGGGTATAAAACGATTCACCTCATTTGCCATACCCGTCATCACAAAACCCATCTCAAACACGCGCGCTTCTGCCAGAGAAAATGACTCAGGATAATCACCCGTTAGTAACCCAGCGATATTGGCAATGATCGACATATGACAGACCACCACCAAACACTCTGCTTCGATATTGGCAATGTCTGCCAAAGCAGCACGTGCATCGTCAGAAGGTGTGATGTTCTTCTGTATTGTCGATGGCACATTAGGCATACGTGCCTGCAATGCTTTGAGTGTCTGCTGTGCCCTCTCATAAGGGCTTACGATAAAGTAATCAGGGTTATAATGAGTGGCAATATATTCTGCCGTCTGTACCGCTTGCTGCTGTCCAAAATCGGTCAACTGGCGCGCACTATCTGGACGCGTTTCATCTTCTGCTTGACCGTGACGTATTAATATAACTTTCATAACCTTCCTTGGCAAATAACTGTCGAAGCTTAAAACATGGTCGTGGTGTCTGTTTTGATATTTATCGCGTTACTTGTTGTCAACGTCACTATCCTCATTGTCATCCTCAGCGCTGTTGGTTGAGGTTTGCATATGCGCAGTGAGCGCAGCATTGCTATGGTCATGAGCCATGACAAACTCGACATCACTACGGAAACCCGCTTCCATCAAGTGTAGTGCAACGCCTAATGCGGCTTTATCTTCATAAATGACTGCATAAAGTGCATGGGTGATAGGCATATAAATACCTTTTTTGGTCGCCTTTTCGTGCACCTGCTGAATGGTATTAACACCCTCAGCGGTTTGACCGAGTTTTTTGACTGCCGCATCGATAGTCATACCACGGCCGAGCATATTGCCGATACGGTAGTTGCGGCTCAACTCTGAGCTACAGGTTGCGTATAGGTCTCCTACGCCAGACAATCCCGAGAACGTTAGCGGATTTGCCCCTTCTTCCACGCCAAAACGACTCATCTCTGCCAACGCTCGGGTTAGTATCATCGCTTTGGTGTTTTCGCCCACTTCATAGGCGGCTGCCATACCCATGGCAATCGCATAGATGTTTTTGAGTGCGCCACCAAGCTCAACACCCTTGACATCATCACTAGCAAACACGCGAAAAAAAGCACTGTGTAGCGCAGCCTGTACCGCATGACGCAGTGGTTCTGATTCACTGGCGATAACGGTAGCAGACGGCATGTTTTTCATAATCTCGATAGCGAGGTTTGGCCCTGACATCACTCCAAAATTCACTTCTGGCAACTCATCTTTAATAATATCGCTCATCGTGGCAAAAGTATCTTTTTCCATGCCCTTGGTCAATGAGACGATGGATTGTGCACTGATAAAAGGCGCGATGTTTTTTAAGGTCTCACGAAAAGCCAAGCCAGGCACGGCAATAAACACAATGTCTTTGTCCTTGACCGTTGCTTCTAAATCATGGCTATATTTCAAACGATCATCGAGCTTATAGCCTGGCAAATATTTTTTATTGGTCTGTGTTTTTGCCATGGCCTTAACGGTACGTTTGTTACGTACCCATAGCGTGGTATCACAGCCATTACGTGCGGCTAGGTTTGCCATTGCTGTACCAAAACTGCCGCCACCTAAAAATGCCAAACGTAACTTGGTAGGATTGCTATGGATTTCTGCCATGTTTTTTGCCACCGCTGACTCTACCGCGCTAGGGTTAAGTTTTTTGCGACCGATACCTGATTTGGTAGCACGTTCGATAATGCCTGCCAGCAGACCATTTTGTTGTTTTTCAGAGGTGTCTTTATCCACTTCATTACCATCATTGTTTAGATCTTTGCTGTTATCATTAGGACTTGTCATATTATTTATCCGTGTTGACTGACTTATTATTAATAGAATTTATCATGATTTGGGTGCTAACCCTTAATACCTTTTTGCTGATAATCTTCCCCAATAAACAACGTTTAGATGCTTTGATAAATCATGACTCAAATCGTACTAACGGCTCAATATCAATCGGTTTACGCACGGGGTCATCTTTAGGGCTGGTGCCAGTATAAACAAAAGCTGACACATAATCATCTGGCCCTACGTCAAAATATGCTTTTACTGCTGGCTCGTTACATAATAGTCCCGTGCGCCATACTGTGCTAAAGCCTTGTGATTTGAGCGCCAGTATTAGGTTTTGCACCGCAGCACCAGCACTTAGCATTTGCTCAAATGGTGGGACTTTCTTGTGTGCTTCTATTTTAGTAACCACCGTAATAATAAGCGGCGCACGTAGTGGCAGCGTTTGCGTTTTTTTGAGGTTCTTTTCGGACAACTCTTCTCCCTCACGGTCAGCTTTTGCTTGAGCCGCTTCAACTAAAGCATTGCCTAGCTCATGACGAGCATCGCCCTGCGTCACGATAAAACGCCATGGACGCAGCTTTTTATGATCGGGCGCAGTTGCTGCACACTCAATCGCCGTTTCGATTTGGGCGCGTGTCGGTGCTGGCATATCTAAATTACCCATGCTGCGTCTTGAGTTAATCCAGCCAATCAGCGCTTCACTGCTGCAAGGCATGTTATCAGTCGTAATATCCTTGACCGACAGTTTTCCTTCATTTTTCTCGTTACTGTCTTCGTTAGATTTAGCCATTATCATTCCTTATTTATTGTTATCTATTGCTGTTTTTTAGCAGTGCTATTTTTAATAATTAGCTTTTTTAGTAGTTAGTTTTGAAAACCATCAGTTATAGCAAGCTATAGTCAGTTCACTATAAAAACGATGCTTTTATATTAGGAATAAAAAGTCATCAACTATGCGGCATCTTCGACACGATGCTCCATGCGCAGATAGTCTTCTGACTGCATCTCAAGCAAGCGCGAGCGTGTTCGCTCAATCTCAAACGCCAACTTCTTCCCTTGGTACAATTCAAGAATCGATTGCTCTGCCCGAACCAGTAGTTTTACACGGCGATCATAAAACTCATCAACAAGATAGATAAAGCGGCGCGTAGGATCACGCAAATCGTCATCTAAAGCTGGGACTGCATTGACCAATACTGTGCTGAATTTCTTAGCAATTTCTATAAAGTCAGACGCTGAACGTGGTTCCATACATAAATGACGGAAATCACAGAATAAAATATCTTCTGTGCGCGCTTTAATGGTTATTTCACGGCCATTAATGATGATAGGCTCGTAGCTAATTTTTTGATTGTTAGATAAGCTGGCAAAACGGTTGGCCAGCCAGTGGTGGTTGGCTTTAGTCATCGGTGACTCATAGAGCTCTGCTTGCTGCAAGACACGTAAACGGTAGTCAATACCAGAGTCGATATTCATTACTGTAGTGTGACGCTCAACTTCAGCGATGGCGGGCATAAAACGGTCACGATGCAGACCATCTTTATACAACCCTGATGGCTCAATATTTGACGTCGCCACTAAGCTAATGCCACGACTGAACAGCATGGTGAACAAGTCCCCTAAAATCATGGCATCAGAGACGTTAGAGACAAAAAACTCATCAAAACAGATAATAACCGCTTCTTCATAAATAATATCGGCAACCTTTTCTAATGGGTTACTCTCGCCCTGTAGTTTATTTAGCTCGTGATGTATGCGCTGCATAAAGTGATGGAAATGTTGGCGCATCTTACGGTCAATGATTAATGAATCATAAAACATGTCCATCATCCATGTTTTACCTCGTCCTACCCCGCCCCACATATACAAACCCTTGGGTGCAGCTGGCTTTGACTTTAAAAAGCTAAAAAAGCCTTTTTTTTGTTCCACGCTATTATTGAGCTGATGGTACAGCTCATCTAAATAGCTCATGGCCTGATACTGCTGCTCATCTCGAGTAAACTCATCAGTACTGATGGCTTGCTCGTAACGCTGCAAGGGAGATAGACTCATAATACGACTCATTATTTGACAAAACAAACATTACAATAAAGTGTTGATACCGACAATTACGACTAACTTATGACTTCTACACTGAGATAGTCGTAACTGACATATTGGAATGGCTCAGCACCATTCTTTAGGTTAACACGGCTTAAGGTCTTACTTACTAACAATTAAAATCCATCAAGTTTTTGGTAGATAATGCTTTACATTATTATCACTAACTCTATATTGTCACTAATTATACTTTGTCATTATAGGTATGCTGCTCTAATAACTTTTTCAGCTCAGACAAGCGCCCGTGAAAAAAGTGTCCAGCACCATCTACAACGCTCACAGCAAGCCCTAAACGCTCAGCGAATGCCTGCATATTATCAGGGTCAATCACCTCATCAGCATTACCATAAACCTCAAAGGTCTTGTCTGCTGGTAAACTGATATCGCTGCTGTCGTTTTTTTCGACTGATGGCGCGATGAGGGCTATTTTAGCAATTTCAAAATCGCTTAAGCCCCATATGTGTGGCAATGTGAGGACTTGCTCCGCTGCACGCGCGGTTACATAGCCGCCAAAGGAAAAGCCACCAAGCCATAGTTTGCGGGCCTGCGTTTGCTCTGCAATCCATTGTAGCACGGTCATTGCGTCCACCACCTCACCATCAGCATAATCATGCTCGCCAGTGGACTGCCCCACACCGCGGAAGTTAAAACGCACCACATGCATACCGTTATCACGAGCGAAACGATACATGGTGGTGACTACTTTATTATTCATCGTACCGTCAAATAGCGGATTGGGATGACAGAGCAGCGCCACGGTATCGGTATTTGGATCGTTAGGATTGTCTTGTTGCCATAGCGCATCAACTTCGAGTACGCCAGCAGGAGCGGGAATCAATTGCATAAATTTACTTATTAATGAAAAGTGAATAGGTCAATTATCCTAGATATGGTTTATATTTCAAGTGATTTGCTGTGTCCTACTGATATCAACTATTTTTTAAACGTTAAATTATGCTGGTAGTGGCTGCAAGCAAGCAAAATTTATAACAGTAGCACGCTGTAATGGCTGTACTCTTTTTATTTAAAACCAACTATATTTGACAATGTTTGGCAAAATTTAGCCATTTTAAGACCACTAAATGATTAAATGTATTAATTGATGACATGCCCCCAGGTCAACTTTAGTATGTAATATAAGCGCAATACCGAACACAATAACCGTCTAGACACTCAATATATGAATAGGTTAGATTTACCCTGAGCTTTAAACTTATTAATTGATTCATGACACCCGTATTTGCATCGTTTATATTTAATGCGTTAGTCTTTTAGAGTCAACCTTCTATATCGATTTTTTATATTTAAACCTTTATTTTTGATTTTTTGTACTTAACTTTTTCATGTTCAACTTACAGGAACTAGGAATCATTATGAATACTTTTAATAAAACCGCTACTTTAACAGCGACTTTGGCCGCCGCACTAGCGTTAAGCGCTTGTCAAAGCACGCCTTCCTCACCCGTCATTCAGCGTGCCAATTCCATTTATGAGACCACAGGTATCGGTGACACTAAAGTAAAAGCTCAGCAAAATGCACTTGATAGCGCTAAGACGACTTGCCGAAGTAAGCAAGTCATTATCGTTGATGACAAGGTCAAATATAATGGTGTTTTGGATGAGCGCACTGGTCGTATGGTTGGACAAGCGGGCGCCGTTATCGGTTCAATTTTCGGTACTGGATCGCCAGATTTATCACGTAAAGATGATTATGAATACATGATTAACTTCCGCTGTCAGTAAGCGAATAAGCGATACCGTGAGGCGACTTTTGAGTCATAAATAATCGGTACAATAAAAACATTTCATAGCCAATAAACTTGCGATGTAGATACTACATCAATCGCAACTTATTGGCTTTGCTTTTTGTACAGCGGCTTTTGGGGTAAACTACTCTACGTAGTCTTTTATCTCGCCTAGCCAATCTTTAAACTTTAATCACCTTTGGTCTTCTATTATGCGCAAACCTAACCTATCGAATATCAAACAAGCCGACACTAAAAGATCTAAGGTATTAGCGCCTGCCAAAGATTTAGCAACCTTAGAAGCCGAGCTGGCAGAGCAGGAAAACAGCCTAGAAGTCAATTTAGAAGATACGGTTTTGCGCCTTAGTGATTATTTATCAGCGGTGGATATGGTCATCAAGCAAACCTTTAATCATCGCGTGTGGGTCAAAGCTGAAATACGCAACCTATCTAGCAAAGGTGGGCATTATTATTTTGAGCTGGCAGAAAAAGACGACGATGGTAAAGTTATTGCTAGCTGCCGTGGCAATCTTTGGCGTTTTAAAGCGGCGCGGGTCCTAGCCAAGTTTGAGCGGGCAACCGGTATGCCACTTGAACGTGATTTAACGGTTCTACTCAAAGTATCAGCAGGTTTTCATGCACAATATGGCTTCTCGCTCACGATTGAAGATATTGACCCCAGCTATACGTTAGGCGATTTGGCGCGCCAATATGCGGAAATGGTCGATAGATTGACTGGTGAGGGCCTATTACACCTCAATAAACAGCTGCCTGTCCCATTTGATATCGAGCATGTCTTAGTTATTGCCCCTGAAAAAGCAGCAGGATTGGGCGATTTTCAAGCCGATGCGGATCTTTTAGCCAGTACAGGTGCCTGTCATTTTCATTATCACAATGCCACCTTTCAAGGCAATCATGCGCCAAGCGAGATTCGCCAAGCAATCGTCAGTGCCCAGCAGCAGTTTGAAGATACTTATCAGCGTTTGCCAGACTTATTGGTGATTATTCGCGGTGGCGGCGCTGTTGGTGATTTGGCCTACCTCAATGATTATGAGCTTGCCGCCTTAGTCGCTGAGCAGCCTGTCCCTGTCTGGGTGGGCATTGGTCATGAACGCGACAAAGTTATCTTGGATGAGGTCGCCCATACTAGCTTTGATACCCCGTCAAAAGTAATCGCCGCTATTAGTAGCCATTTGGCGCAATTAGTCACTCAGACATTACAATATCAAGCGCAAATAAAACAGGCCGCCCAACATCAATTGGATATCGCTGAGCAGCAAACAACACGCCAGTTAAGCCAAATACAATCACAAACGATTGGTCAACTAACCGCACTGCAAAAAGACAGCGACTATGCCTGGCGTAGCATTCAACAAAGCGCCCAGCGGCAGGTGAAGCAAGCAGCTAGACAAACAAGTGAGCTGCGTGCACAGATTCAAACCTCTGCTTATCAGCAGCTATCAATCGCCTCTACTTATAGCCAAAACCATCAAAAGACCATTATGAAAAGTGCGCAGCAGCAGCTAATACAAGCACAGCGTAACAGCGAGCATCTGCGTGATATCGTACTCTTACATCGACCTTCACGCGTGTTAAAGCAAGGCTATACTATGCTTACTGATGAAAAAGGCAAGCAGATACTGACCAGTAGCAGTCAGCTATATCCTGAACAAACCGTGCATATCGTCTTAAAAGATGGTAAAGCCAAAGCGCATATTATCGATGTTAAAACGACGGACACTCAAACCATGAAACCTGCAAATGACTCAGCTTAGTCACATAGCAATATTTAATATACATAACCATTATTTAACCCTTCATTTTTAATATTAGGAAACCCTATGACAACGCCTACTCGCCGACGCAAAAAAGCCGCCCCAAAAACCTTTAAGGCGGCTTACGATATTCTAAAAACCAATGCTGCTGAATTACAGCAACAAGACGAGCCTGACATTGATAATTTAATGACGACGGTAGAAGAGTCGATTGCCGCTTATCGTGTTTGCGAGACCCGCATCAATGCCGTACAACAAGCATTAGATGCCGCCTTCGCCGAAGAAGATAAAACAGAGAAAAGCGATAGCTAAGCCTTTTTTATTCGGGCTCATCAACCTCAAATACTTGGCGCAGATAGGCAAGATACGTGTCATTATTGATCATGGTCTTGCCTGGGCTATCAGA
Organism: Psychrobacter sp. FME5; assembly: GCF_014861375.1. NCBI lineage: Bacteria > Pseudomonadati > Pseudomonadota > Gammaproteobacteria > Moraxellales > Moraxellaceae > Psychrobacter > Psychrobacter sp. FME5. Next base: position 9,310 of record NZ_RRYX01000072.1, read on the forward strand.
CAGCTTCGCGACTGGCTGCCCATTACACTCAACCAGCTTAAGAACAATATTTATCGGCGTAATCCCCATATCATTGGTGAGGTTGGTACCGATACCAAAGCTGGTTTTAATGCGGTCTTTGAAATACTGGTGTAAATCCCAAGCTTTATTAAGATTTAAACCATCACTAAAGGTCAGAATTTTAGTTCTAGGGTCGATTTTTAGCTTTTTATAATGGGCAATCGCCTTGTCACCCCACACGTATGGGTCGCCGCTGTCATGCCGCAAGCCATCGAAAAGTTTGGCAAAGTATAAATCAAAATCACGTAAGAACGCATCCATCCCAACGACATCAGTCAGCGCAATACCCAAATCGCCGCGATATTCATGTACCCACGCTTCAAGCGCTGCTTTTTGTGAGTCTCGTAACCGCACATCCAAGGCCTGAAATGCCTGCATAAATTCGTGCGCCATCGTGCCAATTGGCGTCATGCCGAGATTTTTGGCAAGAAGCACGTTAGAAGTCCCACCCACGATCTTTGGTTCAGCCTTGTGTAGTGTTTCTACCACATGGGCCTGCCAATGTTTATTAAAACGCCGACGCGTACCAAAATCAGCAACGATAAAAGGCGGTGTATCACGGCTGTTTTCTGCTTGTTCTGCGGCATAGTGATGCAACAGCGCCACTTTTTCATCGAGCCTACGCTGGCCTTCTTCGATGACACTGGTATTTGACAAAGCCTTAAAATACAGCTCATTAACAATCGCTAGTACGAACACTTCAAAAAACATGGCTTGAATCATCGGCCCTTCTATATCGACAAACAAGCGGCCTTGCTCATCGGTACTGACGGTAATAAAACGACGTTTCAGCTTAAAGAGCTCTAAGTAATCAACAAAATCTGAGCGCATAAAGCGTAAGCCGCGCAAGTAGTCCAGTTCATCTTCCAAAAAACGCAATTCGCACAAACTGTCTAATTGCTGCTCTAACTGTTGTTTGATATCAGCCAATGGATAGACGGTATCTTTGTTGTTTCGGCAGCGAAAACGATAGACACCGTAAGTTTGTGGGAACTGGTGCAGCATCGCTTGCAACATAGTGAATTTGTACAAATCGTTATCAAGCAACGAGGTAATAATAGGTTCAAAAGTTGTAGAATTATGGGTAACGGTCATGTTACAGCCTTAAATGCAAAAATGAAAAATCGCCAAGAAACCAAGCGACGAAATAGGGTGACGTAACTATAGCAATGCTATTAATAGATAGATCACAAGCCTTTGAGTATAACGAAGTTTGAATTATTTTTCATAACTCACAGGCTATAACAGCAAAAATACAACGATAATATTGGCCGTTCTAAATAAAATCGATACACTGATCGACACACGGGTAGCCACGTGCTACTGGAATAAATTTTTTCTTGCTTGCTGTTCGCAAGCGTGACAGAGGAGAGGCTGCGAAAAACTTACTCCAGTAGCACTCATACCGGTTTTAAAGTGAATCAACTATAGAGTTTTTCAACATGCTTTCACAGTAAAAACTATAAAACATAAGCCATAAAAAAGACGCTAAGCATTGCTTAACGTCTTTTGCAAGATTAATTACCAACATTAATTATTAAGGTTTTGCAGGCTTAACCAATTTCACCAAAGGCGCATAGCCTGATTGTGGCATCACACTAACTGGGATGAACTGCAATGCACCGCCATTGATACAATAGCGCAGACCACCACGATCTTTAGGGCCATCTGGGAATACATGACCCAGATGCGAGTCTGCTACTCGTGAGCGAATCTCGGTACGCACCATATTAAAGGCATTATCCTGATGTTCTGTGATAACTTGCGGATCGATGGGCTTAGTAAAGCTTGGCCAGCCACATTGTGAATTATATTTATCCGTCGATAAGAATAATGGCTCACCGCTCACAACGTCTACATAGACACCAGGAGCAAATAAATCATCATATTCGTGACTAAAGGCACGTTCAGTACCTGCATCTTGCGTGATATTGTATTGGGCCTTGGTCAAGGTGTTTTTAAGATCACCTTTATCAAACCCATCATAACGCTTCGCGTCTAAGGTTTCAGCAATACTGGTTACAGGTGCAAGCTTAGTGCGTGCGGCACCTTCAGGTTTATCATCAGCGAGGCTTAAATCAACGTGGCAATAACCATTTGGATTTTTGGCCAAATAATCCTGATGGTACATCTCCGCCAAATAGAAGTTATCTAACGCTTCGTTTTCTACCACAATTTTTTGTTCATATTGACCTTGAACACGTTTAAGTGCCGCATCAATCACCGCTTTATCTTCTTTATCAGTGTAGTAGACGCCCGAACGGTACTGTACGCCGCGATCATTGCCCTGCTTGTTTAGGCTGGTTGGGTCAATCACGCGGAAGTAATATTTGAGAATCGTATCAAGATCAGTTTTATCCGCATCGTAAGTGACTTTTACCGCCTCGACATGTCCTGAACCACGAATCACTTGCTCGTAGCTTGGGTTGGCAGTATCGCCATTGGCATAGCCTGATATTGCATCAACAACACCATCGACGCGTTCCATATAGGCTTCAACGCCCCAGAAGCAACCACCTGCCAAATAGATTGAGCGCGTATTAATCGCTTTACCTTTGTCGTTATAGTAAACACCATCTTTTTGCTTAATGGTCTCAATCTTATTATTGTTATCTAAGGCTTGGGCGTTTGCAGGCTTGGCATTACCCGCTTTGAGCTCAGCAAAATTATTATCAGCGTTTTCAGCCAGTGCGTAGGCTTGCTCTGCTGACATGTTACCTTTGACTAAATGGACTAAGTTGCCATTTTTATCCAATATCGCCCAGCTTGGATACACTTGCACGCCAAGCTTATTAATCAGCTCACCCGAAGCATCAGATAACACGGGTAGTTTTGGGTAATCGGCTTGGACACCAGCGTACCAAGTACTGAATTCGCCGTCGGCTTTTTCATTTAAATGGCCGGGGCTTGCAACGGTAACGACATTTAAATCTGCAAATTTAGGATCAGTGCGCCAGGCTTCTGTTTCTTCAAGCGTACCCAAACATAGCGGACACCAGCTTGCCCAAAACTTAACCAAAGTAGGTTTGTTGGGGTCAATAACTGCAGCACCTGTGTCACCCAAGCCTTCCGTTAACTGTGGCAATGCTTGCATTTGCTTGAGCATATCAGAGGGCAACATATCACGTGAACTGGTCACACCACTGTTTTGGCTACTCGCTTTAGTACTGCTACTCGTATTATTGTCCGCACCGCTCATTTGCCCACAAGCAGCCAGTATCCCTGCACTTAAAACAGTCGTTACGCCAAAAGCACTGACGTTCTTTAGCCAGCGTGATGGTGCACGTGATGACTTTGTCGCCAAGTTGTTGCGGTTATGTTCATGACTGTGACTGTCATTATGGTTGTCATTACGATTACGAATATCTTTATGTGGCATGATGGGTCCTTTTTAAGAAGTCTTACGGCCATGGGCTATATAATACCGTTCACAAAAATTAGAGTAGCAAGGAAAAAGAGTGCAAGTGCTACGCACTGTAGATTAAACGAGTTTGACACAGCTAATCGCACTTTTTGGGGTTTGGTATAATAATCACTCATGGTCTTCTTGCGCTATTGATTAGAATAAGTGAGTCGATACTTTAAAGAATATAATTGTGCTGTATGGCTATTGGCTATCATCGAATAATGATGAATCAAAGCACTTGAGGATTAAAAATCTGATCATTCGCTTTTACTATTGAAGCTATATTCTTTATAACGCTTTCTAGATAGCAATATCTTATCTACATTAGAACATCTTAATAGTATACATCGATATTGGAGTTTACTTTAATAGTAAAATAGCGATTGCTACACTTTTTTAACAACAGAGTAAGAGTAGTGACAGAGAAAGGGAGGGTTAACTTGGTTACTAACCCTGAGTATATTTATATGGGGGCATATCTAAGAAAACAAACAATATCATCAATTTAATCAATAAGTTGATGATAAAACTGCGATGGTTGGACGGCCTAATATAAATGAAATATGAGCGTAAACTGTCTTATTAAGAAGTCTTATTAAGCTTTAGCACTCATAAACTGCGCAACATAATCGTCGGCTGGATTGTGACGTAAATCATTGGGTGAACCTGTCTGTACCAAACGACCACCATTTAAAATACTAATACGTTGACCTACTTTAATGGCTTCATCAATATCATGGGTGATAAACACAATGGTTTTATTTAGGCGCTCTTGTAATGCTAGCAGCTGATCTTGTAATTGGGCGCGAATGAGCGGGTCAAGAGCGGAGAACGCTTCATCCATCAGCAAGATTGGATTGTCTGTCGCTAGCGCTCGTGCCAGCCCAACACGCTGCTGCATACCACCTGACAGCTCATCAGGGTAGCTTTGCTCCAAGTTAGATAGCCCTACTTCATTGAGCCAGTACTTTGCAATTTCGTGGCGTTCTTTGACACTCATTTTTCGCACACGCAAACCGTAAGCGACGTTTTGTATCACGGTCATATGCGGCACTAAACCAAAGTGCTGAAACACCATGCTGACCGTTTGCTGGCGGTACTGCTGCAAGCCTTTATCATCAAGCTCTAAAATATTGATAGCAGAGGGTGAGTTTTCAACGTCTGACAGCTTAGTAGTACTCACCCCTGTATTACCTAACGCTGCATTTGTCGCTGTTTCGGCGATGGTTGCAGCCGTTTTCGTTGAGTTGGTATCAATTATTGAGGGATTGGTAGAAGTCTTGGTATTAATGGCTGTGTCGACCCATATCTTGCCGCTAGTGGGATCAATCAAACGATTGATATGACGTATCAATGTTGATTTTCCAGAACCAGACAGCCCCATTATACAATGTAACTCACCGGCCTTAATATTGAGATTAATATCATAAAGCCCGACCGAATAGCCCGTTTGATTCTTTACCGCGATGCTGTCCATACCCTCAGCCAACAATGCCAGTGCAGACTGTGCTTGTTCGTTACTGGCATTATATATCTTACTGATATTCTCTAGCTGGATATGATTCATCGTTGTTCTCTTTATTTTGATTTTTTAAGTTTTATCTATCTGGGTCAATTGATAGCGCACCTGTTCTTTATCATTACCGATGCAAACCATTATTACCCAATCGGGTGCTTTCCTGCGGCGATGGTCTTTTGTCGCGCGCGCTTACCTTGACCAAATGCCTGAGTAATACGGTCAATGATAATCGCTACGATAACAATAGCCGTACCTGCTTGTAAGCCCTGTCCGATATTTAGCGTTTGGATAGATTGCAATACGTCTTCGCCAAGACCAGGTGCGCCAATCATAGAGGCAAGTACCACCATCGCCAGCGACATCATCACAGCTTGATTAATACCTGCCATGATACTGGGTAGCGCCTGTGGTAACTTAATCCACACAAGCAGTTGCAGATGAGTGCTACCAAATGAACGCCCTGCTTCGACCATTTCATGATTGACTTGAGTGATCCCCAGAGTCGTTAGACGAATCAATGGCGGCAATGCATAAATAACTGTCGCAAATAACGCAGGCACTTTACCAATCCCAAATAGCATCAACACAGGAATAAGATACACAAAGCTTGGCATAGTCTGCATCACATCGAGTATCGGCGTGACGATTTTGCGCAGCAGCTGACTACCCGACATGGCAATACCGATAGGAATACCAACCACCACCGTGACCAATACCGAAACGATGAGTAGTGCTAAGGTGTCAATTAATGCGCCCCATAACCCAAAGGCACCAATCAAAAACAGCCCTGCGCCGCATGCCAGCGCAAACCAAATTTTACGTACGCCAAACCAAGCCAATACCGTAACCAACGCAATAATCAACCATGGTGGAATGACGGTTATTGACATACTCCCGCCACTTTCGACAAGCTCAAGCGGGGGATTCTAAAAGCA
>NZ_RRYX01000073.1:0-15016 GCF_014861375.1 Psychrobacter sp. FME5
AAGACCATTACCTCTGACAATGGTAAAGAGTTTGCTCAGCATAAGAAGGTGAAACGAAAGCTCTTTACTTCCTTCTTCTTTGCCGATGCTTATGCGTCATGGCAGCGAGGAACCAACGAGAATACTAACGGCTTAATCAGAGAGTTCTTGCCTAAGGGTTGTGACTTTAGACAAGTCTCTGATAATGAGATACAGGACATTGAGAATAAACTAAACAACAGACCAAGAAAACGATTAGGGTTTAAAACGCCCAATCAGGTGTTCTATAATATAATTTAGCGTTGCACTTGGTGTGTTAATCTAAGATATAATTTAGCGTTGCACTTGGTGTGTTAATCTAAGTTTTAAATAATACGTGTGAACTAATATTATACTTTTGACAAAGTAGGTGGACATAATCTATATAGCTGGTTTTATGATCATAGGCCCAATAATCCTCACAGACCCGTTTGTCCCAAGCATTTTGTGTCATGCTCCATTCAATCCTGATGCCCACAATATACTCCTTTTTAATGGCAGAATGACTATGATTAGTGTCACATTTTTATAGTCATTATATCTATCGAACAAGTCGCACCCGTCATAGTTAGCCAGCTATTGAGCAGCAAGATGAGTCTATGACATAATAAAGCGTTAGTCAGCACAAAATAGTTTTTGACGGAAACTTAGTTATTGCCAACGAGTATTATTTTAACAGAAAAGTAGTCACTGGCAAGTATTTTTTACTTACCAATAAGGATTTTATTGTGATTTTATGTAATCTACCAGTGCTTTTAGCGGAAAGAAGGTTGCGAGTTGCAGATTTAGTAAGAATGACAGACATCAGCAAATCAACGCTTCATAGAATTTATAACGATGAGACAACTCGCATAGAATTCGATACCCTGAGTAAGTTGTGCCAGGTATTAAAAGTCAGCCCAGGGGATGTTTTAAAGTATGTTCCCGATGAGAATGAAGAGAACTAAGTTTTATAGGAAGGTCGACTGCTATAAGACGTTAACCTCCTCACCCAACTAAAATTGAAATTTTAAAATACTCTTTAGCCTTTATTTATCATAGGTTGGAGAGTATTTTTTTTGTCTAGAAAATGGTTATGGATTAATATTTCAGTTATCTAAACATAAGGATATGACAGCGATATTAAGGGCTTTACAATCGATAGGTTATAACATATTATAATTAATATAATTCACTATTAAGATAAATATAATGAATATTATTCATCTAAAACCTACTCAGAAGTTCTTAACTTTTGATAAAAGAAATTTGGTTATACATACAGATGCGCAAAAAGCATTGGCAGTTTGGCAGCAGTTTAGACCAAGAGTGGCAAGTATAAACATGACTAGATTGAATGATTACTATCGACCACCACTGCGTTTGGTAATTGATAAAAATGAGACTTACTATTTTTTCAATGAGTTTATGCGGATTGATAAAGTCATTCGAGAAGAGCCCAGCTTACGTCAGCCTTGTTTAGTTGCTGCTGAAAGTCTGAAAGATATTAAGCGCTTGGCTTGGAGTGAGGTTGTCGAGATGGCTTTCTCAAGAGGAATAAATCATCCTGAGTTTTTAAAGGCATTGAGCACTAGTGCGCCAAAAAGCATTATTTGTGAGCTTATGAATATTGATCGTTTAACCATAGAGAACTATTGTAGATTTGCTGGTATCAATCAAAGTGCTTATGAGTATCAGCAGGGCAAGGCGGTTAATGATGAGGTGATGTTGGGACTGCACAAAAACATGGATTGGATGGATGCCTCTTATGAGTCAAACTAAATTATTTGATGATGTGACTACTAGGCGAGTATTAGACAAGCTTATCCCTGTAGACTCGCCGCATCAGTTACAGATACGTCAGCTTGCGATTAATGTAATTAGTCTGGTAGCAGATGATGATATTGGTTTAGTGTTTTCGATACCGTATGACAATCTTAAAGGCTTTACTGATATAGACTGTGGAGATGTGATTAGACAAACCATTCGGCAAGGTAAAACAGTAGAGTGGGCGGTTACCTATATGCTGATTGTCTTTTATCAGGTGTATGGCGAAGTTGATATAAATAATAATGCTTGGCGATTTATGAGCGGCTATTTAAAAGTGATATTTATGATCACAGTACGCCACGACAAACACTTTGCCAAAATAGATAAGCTTGGTGTGCGTGTTCGTATGGCGCTAAGACCTTCTGATCCACAACGTGGCATTCTCGACCAGTTAATCAGCATTCACGATCAGTGCGATGGCCTATCCTCATTCTTATCTCATATCAGACAATATGAAGCAAGCGTCAAACAGGAAGAGGCAACAGGTGAAACAGCCAACCAATATCTTGGTAGTAAAATTGGTCAAATTAGGTTGGCTTATGAGGTAGCGATTGATAATAAGGCTTTTATTGGTAAAACCTATACTGAAAACACTAAACGAGTAAAGTCGGCTCAAACAGTCACCAAGACAGTGGCGCATATTGATGGTGAGCCATTACAAGAGATATTGTTTAGTACGAAGCAATCAAGAAAGCACAGTAACGTGGCAAGCGCTGAAAATATTTCTGATGACGATGAAGTACCATTGCTAGACAATGACTTTAAGCCCGCTATACAAATCGCTAAATCTTCTGAGCTACAGCAGTGGCGATTAAAAAATAATCATCAACATGCTAGGGGCTGTATAGAATTCATCTATTAGGACTGCTGATTGCTAAAATTGTTTCAGACTAGGCGTAAGTCGAAGGTAATGTCGAGACCTTAGCTAGATTTACAACAACGTCTGGGGCGATTTTAGCATCAGTCAAGGAACAGGACTATTTTTTACCACTTCCTAGCCAAAACTATCGCGCTTAGAATGACTAAACTTACTATTTTTGGCGTCGAATTGCCTAAAAAATAGTCTCTGTCAGTTCCATAGCTGAATTCTATACAGCCCCTAGTCGCAATCAATTTCATTTTCCCGCCAATCATCGTCAGATGAGTACTACTGGCTACCAAATGCTATTTGCTACGCTTTGGCAACGCTTTATTAGCGAAAATACAGAAGATAAGACTGGATATGCAGTATTACTGCTATCACTGCTAAGCGGTCTTAGTATTGATAGGGTTATTGCCGATTGGCAGTACAGTCGTAGCCAACGTCAGTATTTTATTTATGACCGTATCCGTAAGATAAGTTGCATTGCCATCACGATTGATGTGACCACCAATACTCGAAGTCATCTGCTTGGCCACAGACAAAGCTATGGCAGTACCTTTTATCGCGCACTGCCTGTTGCCTTGCAGGTCATGCTTGAGGATAAGCTTACTGTTTCATCCGATGAGATTAAATCGGCTCTTTCTTACGCTAAAAGCCAGCTTGACCTGCCAGCACTTAGTCCTCAGCATATTGAAGCGGGACTGCTTGTCATTATCAAAAACGAGTTTAAACAGCCACTACATGCTGATCTGATCACAGGTATTGATGTACGGCATAGCTCGGCACTGTATTACACCAGTATTAAAACATCAGAATTAGAGCATACTTATAAAAACGCCGTGCAGTTGTTATGTGCGTACTGTAATGACGAGCAAAAAGCGCTTTTGATAGATGAGTGCAGCGTACCGATGAATGGCAATAAAAACTACATTGGTAGTGACATGGCGCTTGAGACAAGTATTTGTAAAAAGTTCTTTGATCAAATAGCGACTAGTGCCGAGAGCTTTAATGAGAAGCTAAAATCCCACATGGATCGCTATATTGCGCAGTTCAATAGCTATAGCATTTGGCTATGGCATATTGTTATGATCCAAACCGGTATTCGCCCAGTCAAGCACGCACCAGGCTTGCTACACCAGTTTGACTTTAAGCGGCGCATGTTATGGGTATCTGACAAAGAAGAGCGTCATGCGCAGTCTGATGGCAGGCTCGTTCCTCTTAGCAATTTTTTGATAACGGCTATACAAAACTACATGACTTATATTAAACAATTTGCCGCCATCTATAATCCGTTATGTCCAGCAGCGCCTTATCCCATCAATGACATCTTGCAATCAGAACAACCCCTCATTCAAATTTACCAAAAAAATCCAAAAGGGTTTACTGCTATCACGCCAAGCCGAGTCCGCTACCAGTTGCAAGACTTTTTTAGTCATCAGGATAATTGGCTGCGTCATCAGCTTAGATCTATGCTCACAGGGCGCGTGCCCGACTATCTGATTTGCGCCCTTTACGGTCATGAGCATGCTGATCAGGAATTCATGCACCCGATGTCATCAAGCTCTATCAATCAGCTGCACCAGCTCAGTCCCCATTTAGATGCGATCGCTACAAACCTTCACTTAAAACAAATTGAGGTTCGTCTATATGGATAATATTAGCGCTCATAAACTGCGACAGCTTAATAGAGAAGAAGCTAAAAAAAGTATCAAGCGTGATGCTAAAGCCCTAATTAAAGAATATATCAATCAATATCCTATGCAATCGCCTTGTGAGCTGCAGCATCATTATGAAGCGATTAACCAGTTACTAGAGGAGAAGTTCGATACCGCTCAAAAATTTCAATTGGCGCGGCGCGGCTTTTTAGAGTTTATTCGTGATTATAATAAAGCTCACCAGATATACCTTGATGAGCCTGTGGTACCGATACTGGCAACTCGTGAGCGCTTGATCATTAACTATGATTGGTTTGTGAATGGACGCGCTGTGGCAGACAGTGGCGCAACAATGATAGAGGTTTGGCAACGAAAACGGCGCTTCTCAGTCAATGACTTAGTTGAGGGTTTATTGTATTGCAGCATCATATATGGCGGTATCAATGACATTGATGTGTTAAAAGCGCTGTATGATTGGATTTTTGATGAGCGCCGTATATATCAAATTAACATGCCAGCGACTGATAAAAAAAGCGGGATGGAGCGTTTGGCCGTGATAGCGCTTGGCGTACCTGATGATAATTATGGCTGCGCTGCTGATGAGAGTGAAAGTCTAAAGCGATTCGCTGATTATATTCCCGATGATATGAGCCTATGTTTTTTATACGCTCTAAAGGATAAAGAGTTAAACACTGCCAAGATAAAGCCATTTAATACCATAATCAACGATATCTCAAAAACGCTTAAACTTACCAATAAAGATAGTGAGCGCCCGCAGCACTCACTGCTTATCAAATACGCCAACAACCACTGGAGACAGCTAGAGGGGAGCCTGATTGATGGGGCGCTAGCCGTGGTGAAGCAAGGCGATATAAAAACAACAGATTTGCCTACTGATAAGCTTATTCGTTATAACCAAGAAGTCATCAATAAAAACCCTGAGCCACTTAAGTGGTCTGAGCTTTTTGATGCCAGCTATCAAGCATCGATAAAGTCGAACAGCCAAAGTAGTACCATAAATTATCCAAGTTTTAGTAAAAATCTGATCAAAGAGCTGCAAGATGCGCTGAAATTGACTAGAAACGCCGCTATTTCTACTATCACAACCTTAAAGACAGACACTAGCCAGCCTAATGCTGTGCGATTGCTTAGCTGGGCGTTATCATTACTGGATGATCATAGCATTAGACTGAATACCATCAGTAAATATGTGGGCTGCATCGGTCGTGATTGGCTTATGCTGACGATGGATGAGGATATTGATCAGTGGGAAGGTGCTGACTTTGAGGAAATATATGAGCAAATTATTCAAAGTAAAGTAAAAGACGGTCGCAAGTTTTCTGTACTGTGCAAGTCGTCAGAGTTTGATGATATGTTTAGTGGTATAGATGATGATGACAATGCTACTGGTAAAAAGCTATCTCATCTTAACTGCCTAAAAGATAGCCAGAAATTTACTTATGGCCGTCTGAGAGCATTTCACGATCATCAGCGTATGTACTTTGATGCTTCTTATGTGCATTTTCCCTGGGGTAATAACCGGCAAGTGGTCAAAGCTGAAATGATATCACCGCGCGTGTATAGAGCGATGAAAAGTTATATCCAAACATCAGAGTTAGAGATAGAACAAAAGCAGCTATGTTTTATTGTACTGGCACTTGCTTATCGAACAGGGATGCGTATTAATGAAATCATTGGTATTAAAGTTAACGATATTACAGATATAGGTGTCATCAATGGACAAGTGACTGAAGTGCCAAAAATAATCCTCAAACCTAACGGATATCGCCGCCTAAAAAGTAGTAGTGCCAAACGGGTGATACCGATAGATAGTCTTTTCAAGGGTGACGAGTTACAACAGTTCATTGCATTCTATTATCAACAAAAAAGATTAAAAAGAAATTATTTATTTTCACAAGGTTCAGGCGATCAGCCACTGCCGTCCGTATTCTTTAGTAATATGATGAAAATGATATGGGATAGACTGCTGATTACCCATGGGTTCACTTTTCATAGCTTGCGGCATACCGCGATTAGCCAACTGGCGCTGGTATTAAGCGGCTCGCCACTTGCGCGGGTGATGACAGATTATGATACAGCCCATAGCGACGCTATCGTTAGCGCTGTGCTTGCTAATAACAAAGAAAAGGGGATGTGGTTTGGATTAGCTAGCCTTGCTGGGCATCTAACGCCAGACACTACATTTGAATACTATATTCATACCGCTCATTTGCTGGCTGGGTGGCAGATGAGTAAGGCTAAGCTTGCTATGCCTATAACCGTATTTGAGATGGTGACAGGTATTGCTTATCAGACAGTGAATAGACAGGATGACAGGGCTTATGCTGCTAGCACTAAACAGGTACATCTTGATAAGATGCGTGGCTATTTAATCAGTAAGGTTGCTAACAAGAGTATTTTATTCGATGACAACAGAACATTAGCTAATACAGATTATGAGCAAAACACACTAAATGATGCAGTAGGTACCCAGCTATCTATATTTATTCATCCTAAAGTTTACGATGTCATTGCGCTGTTAGAAGAGCTGCAAAAAACAAGTGTTGATAAAAGAGCAGATCAGTTGGCAGAGATCGCACTTCGGCATGGTATCCATATTTATGAGGCTAGACAAATTTATAATAGGTCTAATCAGATTTTTATTGATGATAGATTACTGCTGAGTGCGCCCACGGGAAACAAAAACCAAGAAATTTTGGTTAAAACACTTGATCGTGCGTATCAGATGTCAATTGATGAGCCTACTAGACTGAAATTGTTTGCGGATATATTTGCAGATAAACACAACTCAAATACCTCATCTATCCATTTTGGAATTAAAGAGACGCAGCTTAAAATGCTACAGCAGTTCGTGACAGTAGGTTGTCAACTTATCGATGCCAGTCATTGGCAGATTAGGGCACATAGCGAGCAAGCAGTACGTGATTTTAAAAAAGAGCTAGGACTCGATAGCTCAATACGTGTTGGTGCTCGTGAGAGTTTTCATGGTTATGAAGTACGCGTAGTACAGAAAAAATGTAGACATTCTGATAAAAATTTAGCTGTAACAGATAATTATTATGCTTCGTCAGGACTTCTTAAATATGTAGGATACTTGCTGATGATACTCATCGAAAACTAGAGAGCCTTTTATAATTCTGAACGACTACTTTCTTTAATATAACTTGTAGTGGTTATTAATCTGGTTGACCTAAGTTGGTCATGTGAGTATTAATAAGTACATGAGTGAGGTGACAGATAGACAAGCTATACGGGGAAAGGGATAGGATCCTATTTCTGACTTGTATTGTTGAAAGGTTGTCACGGATGCTATTCTGTTGGAGAGTAATGTTTATAAGGGGTGTCACGTTGTCACGGCTATAAGAGCTATGGGGGCATAATAAGACTGAAGAGTTCTACGTAGTTAGATATTGAAGTTAACAATACCGACGAGCCCTCGCACCTCTGCTGGCACGCTATAAGGAACTTACTTAAGCTGAGACTATACTAGAGTAAACAAAAAGTTAAAACAAAGTACTCATCACGGTAAGAGATTTTGTTTTTTTAATGAATAAACAGTTAAGCTGTCGGCAAATATTTGCTATTATCTGCCGACAATTATTTAATAGATTGAGAGCTAGTATTATGAAGTCAAAGTGTACGTTATCCTTATTTGCTGTTAGTAGCATTATTGCATTTTCTGGTTGTGCTGAGAGTCAAACAATGGGCAGTACCGTAGCAAAAAGTATGGGTTCTTTGGTCACAGAAGTTGTAGGAGGTGCAGCAGAGGGGGTTAGGTTAGGTTTAGGTGGAGCACCTAAAGAGAATACTAAAACTGTTGCTACTTCCACAACAAGTAAGCCAGGGACTATACCAACTAGTGATATGGTCTATCGTTTTGGCTGGATGGAAGACGCTTGTACTGGCGATCAATTAGATTTTAAGCTTTTAAAAGGCCAGTCATTATCAGAAAGTATCAAAGGATCAAAAAACTATACTTACTTCATAAAGCCTAAATCACAATGGTCGCAAGAGCATCGCGACATTATCAAGGATGTAAAAATGGTTGAAGGGTCAGAATATATTGAGTATTACGTTGATTTTATAGACGGTATAAAATATCGTAATCAACCATTAGATAGATATATATTTAAATTTAGAGCCGAATCGTCAGGCGGTGAAGATGTTTTAAAATTTGCATCAAATGCAGATGTGGCAGCTATTTGGCCAAACTTTACTACCCGTACTATGGAATACTGGGGTGAAATGGCGGATAGAGGCGCAGTTTACAGTACTCAGAAAAATACTATTACGTGTCATTATGACTAAATATTAAACTGAACCTGCATGCAGTGTATTATTAATATTAAATATAATAATTTACATTGTGTTCATCCTTATTAGACATGACAGTTTGAATCACTATTCGTTTTAGGTAACCTACATAAGGTGATTACTGATAAGCCATTTCAAATATTCTACAAATCGAAGCTCGATCCTCTAATCATCTCATTATTAGAGGATCGAGCTTCGATTTGCCTTTAATATTAGCGTTCTTCTGTATTTACTCAGAATATTGAGTCTTCGGTAATAATAGAGAGGGGTATAGGGCAGGTGGTTTTAACGTGACACCGTGACAACTCATATATTGTATGGCTTCACAGGCTGTTTGTATGCGTGACAAGCCAGTTACTCGTTAATGTAAGTATTGAGTATTAAGCCACAAAGTTAAAGAGCTGTCACGATGTCACACTATAAGTACAGCAGTCAGCGTTTAAAATATCTTTCTCTATTCTAAGTTTATTAAATTCTCGTTTGAGCGTTTGAGCGTTTGAGCGTTTAACGTCGATACTAATGATACTTCGCTGTTCTTGAGTGCCTTGTATGTTATTTAAGGCATCCATATGCAATAATAGGCGATTTGTTTATAACCCTCTAAACTAATGGGGTAAACCGATGAATACTCGTAAGTATAAAATGTCATTTACCGCAGCTACTGTGTTACCTCGAGAGAGTGTAGTCATAGCGGATGAGTATCTAAAATTAAGTGACTGGCATTTAGTCAAAAAAAAAGTAGTCGATGAAAATTTATTACAAGCTAAAGCTGAAAGCTCACTTAAGCGTATAAGTCAGGAGCTTATAGGTCGTTTGAAAATGCTGTCATTAGAAGAAACTGAATGGTTAGTGAGGACAAATCGACAAGAGCAAATATATATATTATGGCTGGCAATATGTCGACGATATAAATTTATTGCTGAGTTTGCAATAGAAGTCTTACGTGAGCGGTTCATTACGCTTAAAGTGGATTTGACTCACGAAGATTTTGATGTTTTTTTTAATCATAAGTGTGATTGGTATAGTGAGCTCGATAATTTAAGTGAATCAACTAAGTATAAGCTACGTCAGGTTCTATTCAAAATGATGAGAGAGGTTGGTTTTTTGAACACTGATAACATCATTCAGGGAGTTATGCTGAGTACTACATTTTTAGATCATATAAAGAAAAACAATACAGATGAGATTAAATATTTTCCATCCTATTAAATATGTTTTTACTAGTTTATTGTCATAGTCAAGGCGCAATTGCATGTCTGTAAATAATAAAAAGTCTCTTAAATCTAAGTTTGATCACTTATTTGCTATCATCTCAGGTGAGCGGTTTCTAAAAATGCAGGGCCTTGGTAATGAGGTCCCATTTTTTATCTGCCCATTTAGCCCAAGAGACATGAGTCAGATGAATGACATTCAAACTCAGCTGGCAAGCAAACTGAGAGTTGAGGGTGTAGAAGTACTAACCATTAATTTATATGATTTATCTGTCGCCTTGCTTAAAGAGAGGGAGATATGGGATCAGATTATTGAACTGGAACAAAGCATCACTAAGGATGAATTAAAAGAGTTGTTACAGGGTGTTCTAGATCCAGAAGCCTACCTCATCCCAGCGATAGCTGAACAGCTTAAGACTTCAGATTTTGATGTTTTGTTTTTAACTGGGGTCGGTGAAGTTTTTCCGTATATACGCTCTCATAATGTTTTAAACAACTTGCAAAGTACAGCCAAGTATAAACCAACAGTCATCTTTTTCCCAGGTGCTTACTCATATTCTGCTGAGGCAGGCTCATCATTAGACCTATTTGATAAGTTGCATGATGACAAATATTATCGCGCATTCAATATATACCATTGTGAAGCATAGCTAAGAGACGATTATGACCATTTTAAAAGATATTTTCGCAAAAAAAGTCGATAGATCAATAGAGGGAGTTATTAAAGCTGATGATGATGCTAGCCTTGGTATTGAGCTTGAAGAGTATGTGCTAACAAATGAAGTGCAAAACCGACTCAGAGCCTTCTTGAGCGCATACAATGACTACAATGGTGCTAACGGTGTTTGGATATCAGGGTTTTTTGGGTCTGGTAAATCACATTTATTAAAAATGCTGGCGTTATTGCTTGAAAATAGACAGGTACAACTGGGTGGTGGTACTCAATCAGCGTTAGATTTGTTTTTACCTAAATGCCCTGAAAATGAGTTAGTGAATGGTGAGGATAAGGAAACACTTAAACAAAAGCTCAAAAAAGCAGTTGCGATTCCATCTAAAAGTATTTTGTTCAATATTGATCAAAAAGCAGATGTTATTAGTAAGACGCAAGTTGACGCGCTACTGGCTGTTTTTGTAAAAGTTTTCGATGAGATGTGTGGCTACTATGGAAAACAAGGTCATATTGCTCAGTTTGAACGCGACCTTGATAGCAGATCCTTGTATGAGGACTTTAAACAAGCGTATCGTGAGAGCTCAGGTAAAGAGTGGAATAAAGGAAGAGAACAGGCCATTCTTGAGTCATCTAATATCGCTAAAGCCTATAGCCAAGTGACTCATGAAAGTGAAGATATCGCAAAAGGTATACTAGAAAAGTACCGTGCTCAATATCATCTATCAATCGAGGATTTTGCTAAACAAGTCAATGAATATATAGAAAGGCAGATTAAACTAAATGACTTAGCTGATTTCAGGTTGAACTTCTTTGTTGATGAGGTTGGTCAGTACATCGCAGAGAATGTAAAGCTCATGACTAACCTACAAACGGTTGCAGAAAGCTTAGCAACTAAGTGTAAAGGCAGAGCATGGGTAATCGTCACTGCTCAAGAAGATATGGATAGTGTCGTAGGTGAAAGAGGAGGCCAACAAAGCAATGACTTCTCTAAGATTCAAGCCAGATTCGCTAATCGCATGAAGCTCACTAGCCAAGATGTGGCTGAGGTGATTCAAAAGCGCTTGCTTATCAAAAATAAAGCTGGCGAAGAGATTCTCTCTACCGTTTATCATGAACAAAAAAATAACTTTAAAACGCTGTTTGATTTTGCGAGTGAAAACCGAGCATACCAAAACTTTAAAAGTGAAGAGCACTTTGTCAATAGCTATCCATTTATACCTTACCAGTTTACGTTATTTCAAGCTGCTATCTCTAATCTGTCCAAGCATAATGCTTTTGAAGGTCAGCACAGTTCAGTTGGTGAGCGATCAATGCTGGGTGTGTTCCAACAAGTTATTATGAAAATAAGTGATAATCAAGTTGGTGAGTTAGCAACCTTTGATTTAATGTTCGAGGGTATTCGTACCGCTCTGAAATCTGATATTCAAAGCGCTATTTTAACGGCAGAATCGAACTTAGACAGTAACTTTGCTATTAGTGTTTTAAAAGCACTATTTTTAGTTAAGTACATTAAAGAATTTAAGCCAACTTTACATAATATATGTGTATTGATGCTTAACAGCTTTGATAAGGACATTGGTCAGCTGAAAAAGGAAATTGACCAAGCATTAAATTTATTAGAGAGTCAGACGTATATACGCCGCACAGGTGAGGTATATGAGTATTTAACGAACGAAGAAAAAGATATTGAGGAAGAGATCAAAAGTACGGATGTCGATACGGCAACGGTGGCAGATCATCTTCAACAGATTATATTTAATACAGTCATTAAAAACCGAAAAATTCGATACGATGCTAATGGCTTAGGTAATCAAGGTCAGGACTACTCTTTTTCAAATAAGCTTGATGATAAGCTATATGGACGAGAGTTTGAATTATCCATCAATGTCATAAGCCCATTTTATGAGCATTCAGAAAGCCATAGCGAGCTGGTTAGTAAGTCAGCACTTCATCCCGATGAGTTACTTGTGGCCATGCCGCCTGATGCTAGGCTTATGCACGAACTCATCATGTACAAACGGACAGAAAAATATATATCGCACAATAATACTACGGCTAAGCCGCTTTCAGTCAGTCGTATTCTTCAAGATAAAGGTCTACAAAACCGTGAACGTCTAAATGAATTAGAGACTCGTATTGAGGCGTTAATAGTAGACGCTACTTTACTTGTCGCCGGTAATGAAATAGCAGCAAATGCTTCAGATGCACAAAGCTGTATTAATAAAGGTTTTAATGAGCTTATCACTCAAGCGTATCCAAACTTACAAATGCTAAAAGGTGTATCTTATAAGGAAAGTGATGTCAGAGATGTATTGCAAGGTGCACAGCAAGGATCCTTAGATGGTGATATGAATCAGCTATCGGAACCGGAAGGTGATATTTTTGGTTACATCAACAGGAATAAGAGAAGTGGTTTACGCACTACTGGTAAATCCTTAGTCGAATACTATGAAAAAAAGCCCTATGGTTGGAGTCAGATAGCGACACTGTACACGCTGGCAGGCTTATGTGTGCGCAATAAAGTTGAAGTTCAAATTGATGGTAATTTGTTGGAATCAGATAAATTAGCAGATAGTCTGCTTAATGCTCGTAGCCGTGAAAACATGGTTTTAGAGCCACAGTTAGACTTTACGCCCTCACAGATACGTCAGCTAAAAGAGTTTTATCAAGGTTTTTTTGACTCTCCTCCAAGTAACACTGAGGCGAAAGCATTAGCGGTCGAAACCATCGAGAGCCTCAAAGAAAAGATTGTTAAGATTGAAGACCTTCTAAAAGCTATCAATAGCTATCCATTCCTTCGTGAGTTGGAACCAGCGATCAAGCAGCTTAGAGTATTAACGAAAGAGCCGTATTCATGGTTTTTGACACAGCTGAATGAAGATGTTGAGGATGAACTATTCAATGTCAAAGAAGATACGCTAGATCTGATTTTTGGATTTATGAATGGGTCTCAAAAAAAGATATATGACGATGCGAAAGCTTATTTAAGCCGCCATGAGTCGAACTTAAAGTATATCGATAGTACTGAAGCCAATGTCTTGAGTAGGAGTCTGGAGGATACTGCAATCTTTAAAGGAAATAAGATTTTGCAAGTAAAATCGCTTCTAGATACTCTCAAAGATCAAGTTCAATCAGCGTGTGAGCAGGCTCGACAAGATGCTATCGATGCTATTAATTTGATGCAATCACGTATGCAAAAAACAAAAGAATATGCCAAGTTACCAGAGGTTAGGCAAGCTGAGTTTGATGCGCCTTTCGTTAAAGCGGTACATTCAATCAAGGAAGCACACTTAATCGCTGTGATTAAAGATAGTCCTAATTACTTTGAAGAGCATACTTATTCTGCGTTATTACAGAAGATGGTGGCCTTAGTCACTCCGCGAACTATTTCTGTAGAGAATACCGTAAAAAGTACATACGAGCCTGATAGCAAAGTTGGCCAGCCAAACCTCACTGTTAAAACTAGTAATAGCATGACTGACAAGCATGAAGTAAAAGAGCCTGTCATGGAGAGCGTTACTTTAAATAAACTAAAGGTGCTTTATGAAAGTGCCTGGCTAGAGAGTGAAGAAGATGTGCAGCAGTATATAGAGGCCATGCGTCAAGTGATGCTTGAACAGATCCGTAAAGGTAAAAGGGTACAAATATAATGGAAACAGCCAATCTTAAAAAGTTTGCACAACAGGCTAGAGCTACACTACTTGAGCAGGTAAATACTAAACTAAGTTTTGTACTGGCGAAAGATAGCCTAGCGAGGCGTGAGCATCCTGCCTCAATAGCAGAACTGGAGGCGAAGATTGCTGAATTGGGTAAGCAACAGCTCATTGAACGAGTAGCTTATATTTGGTTCAATCGCTTCAGTGCCCTGCGCTACATGGATGTTAACCATTACACTCGTATTGGGGTTGTCTCGCCAGCAGAAGGCCAGACACAACCTGAAATCTTAGCAGAAGCTAAGATGGGACATATCGACGATAGAGAGATACCAGAAAAAATACAGCAGCATGTGCTGAGCTTACTAGACGGGACATTGCCAAGCGATGACCCACAAGCGGAGTCGTATCGACTGCTACTGGTAGCGACTTGTAATTATTGGCATAGCAATATGCCGTTCTTATTTCAGCGCATCGATGACTATACTCAGCTCTTGATGCCAGATAATTTATTATCTACCAGTTCTATCCTAGCGACTATGCGTGATGCGATGACTGCTGAGGTCTGTGAAGATGTAGAGGTAATAGGGTGGTTATATCAGTTTTATATTTCTGATAAAAAGGACGAGGTATTTGCAGGGCTTAAGAAAAACGAAAAGGTCACGCCAGAGAACATCCCTGCAGCCACTCAGCTGTTTACGCCACACTGGATTGTACGTTACTTAGTAGAGAACTCACTAGGCCGCTTTGTAGTGGCATAATAAAATTGGACAGCTTCTAAGAGGTTATAATAACCCAAAGAA
>NZ_RRYX01000074.1:0-14691 GCF_014861375.1 Psychrobacter sp. FME5
ATGATAAGCTTAAAGCCAGCTATGAGGCTGCCGTAATTCTCGCTTGTGTCTTTATCTGGCTGCCGCTGATTTGAATTCTATACAGCCCCTAAGAAAATGGCAACTATCTTTACTTATTAATCTTATAGTCAGTTCAAAATAAAATCGATATGTTAATAACCACGTGCTACTGCTATAACCTACTCTGCTTCCTGCAGATTGCCAGCCAACTGGGTGCGGCTAGGCACATGATGATAATTAATCACCGGCACTTCACCCAAACGGCGCTGCCCTATAGCAAGCTTTTTATCAATAGTAATCATCGCAATTTTTTTATTTTTCTTAATAATCAGTAAATGATGGGCTTTACGCTTTACTCGATAGTCAGGAAGGTGCTGCTTAATCACCTCTGCTGTTTTTTGTAGCGCATCATTTACCGGTGTTTTTTTATTTTTCGATTTTATATCTCGCTTATCAGCGTGATTGGGCGCGCGCGATTTTGCAAAAAACCATAGTCCAACAACGACCGCTATCAATATGACAAGCCACCAAATTCCGTCTATCATTAGAAGATATATCCATTATTAACAAGGGTTAGCTTATGTTAGCAGAATTATCACCAGCGTTAATAGCAGAAGTACAACGTGCTGCCAAAATATTGGCAGACAAAAAGCATATTTGTATTTTGACTGGCGCAGGCGTTTCCGCAGAAAGCGGCATACCAACGTTTCGAGATAAGCAAACGGGTTTATGGGAAAACTATGCGGCTGAAGACTTGGCCACACCTGATGCTTTCGCTCGCGATCCAAAACTGGTGTGGTCATGGTATCAATGGCGTAGACAGTTGGTCGCGGATAAAACACCAAATCCAGCCCATATTGCCTTAGCGCAATGGCAGCAACATGCAGCAAACAACCATCAGCAATTGACGCTTATTACCCAAAATGTTGATGATTTACATGAGCAAGCTGGCAGCACCGTGACCCATTTACATGGCAATCTTTGGCAGAATCGTTGCAGCCAATGTGATACGACTTATGAAAACCATTCAAATCGTTTAGCGAATAGCAAAAATGACATGGTTTTTGATGAGGATTTAATTACCTGCCAACACTGCGGCGGTTATATTCGTCCTGATATTGTTTGGTTTGGGGAAGCATTACCAGTACAAGCGTGGCAGACGGCAGAAGAAGCGGCGGCAAATTGCGAGGTATTTATCAGTATCGGTACATCAAGCCTCGTTTATCCTGCTGCTGGACTGGCACAATTAGCAAAAAAAAATGGCGCCATCATCATTGAGATAAACCCAAATCCCACGCCAAATACTATCGTGGATATCACCTTAGCAGAAAAAGCCGGTATTATTATGCCTTTGCTGATGCAAAAAATCACTGCATTGTCTTCTATACAGCCCCTATTATAAAGCCAAATCAACTCTTTCTAAATATTCCTTTTTTAACTCATCACTGATGAATGAAGATCTAAAAGAGTTTTTCACCAACGTGATGATATCGTCTTCTGTCAGTGGCAAGCTTTCGCATATATTTATAAAGTTTTGATTCATATAACCTTTAAAGTATGCAGGATCATCAGAATTGACACTGACATTTAAGCCATAGTCCAACAACTCTTTGATATTGTGTTGTTTATAATCTTCAAATACCTTTAACTCGATGTTTGAGTTTGGACAAACTGTCAGCGGCATTTGCTCGTCTTTTAAGCGTTGCATCAGCGCCTCGCTTTTTATAGATTGCACGCCATGATCGATTCTATTAATTTCTAGTAAATCTAGGGCTTCGTAAATATAAGTAAAGTCAGCTTCTTCGCCAGCATGGGCGACCAATTTAAAACCTGCTTCTTTTGCCTGTTTAAAGACCTCTTTAAACTTCGAAGGAGGATTGCCCAATTCTGCAGAATCAAGACCAACACCAATAATATCGTCTTTAAATTTTAGCGCCTCGTCTAACGTCTCAAATGCTTCTTGTTGCGATAAATGCCGCAGAAAGCACATGATAATGCAAGAAGTAATGCCGTACTTTTCTTTAGCATCAGCCAACGCCTCTTTGATACCAGTAATCACGGTTTCAAAAGCAATCCCTCTTGCCGTATGCGTTTGCGGGTCAAAGAATATCTCGGTATGAATGACATTGTCTTCGACACACTTAAGGATATATTCCCAGGTCAAATCATAAAAATCATCTTGAGTAATCAAGACGTTTGCACCCGCATAATAGATATCTAAAAAGGTTTGCAGATTGGTGAAGTTATAAGCATTGCGTACATCTTCTATGTCTTTATAGGGAATTTCTATGTTATTTTTTTTGGCCAGCCTAAACATAAGCTCAGGCTCTAATGAGCCCTCAATATGTAAATGCAGCTCCGCTTTTGGTAGTTTCTTTATTAGATCAATCATAGTAGTCCAGACATCGCTTTGATATTTTTTATAGAAAGAAAGAAGGTACAGAGACATAATTTTGGTATAGTCAATCCGATTTTAAAAGAGTACAACGCTTTAAAAGAATACAACGTTTTAAAGGTGTACAACGCTACTTCAGAAACACCACTGTATCTGACAACTCATTGCCTGCTGGGTCTTGTTCGAGATGATAATACTGGCGCAGCACTTGCCCGACTTCATCTAACAACTCAGCCAAACTCTCTTCTGTTTTTTGATTGGCAATGCCGGATACCGCTTTTTCGCACATGGCGTGCCAAACAGTTGGGCTGACGTGCCTACTAATACCTCGATCAGCCACAATCTCTAACTGATGCTCGCAAATATTGACGTAGACCAAGACACCCGTGTTCTCTTCGGTATCCCACACTCGATACTCACTGAATAAGTCAATCGCACGGTCGCGGCAGCCAATATAATAAGCGTCTTGAATAGGCAAGTTATTTTCTACAATTAAAAAAACCTCACCGCGATGCCCACGCTCCGCACGTGTTACCTCGTCTGTCAGACGCGCTTTGGCCTCTGCTGTCAGCCACTTACTCTGTAGTACAGGGATAAATAAGACCTGACGCCACCAGCGGGCAACACTGGGTTTTGAAGCGTTGTTTTCTGACATTATATTACTTCCTTAAATACGCCATTGCTGGTGGTCATTGAGTGGTTGTTTTTATCGCGCATCTACCACGATCCGCCAGCACCGCCGCCACCAAAACCTCCGCCGCCGCCACCAAAGCCGCCACCGCCGAAACCTCCGCCGCCACTACTACCGCCACCCATGCCCGGTAAGAAGACCATGCCGCCACCGCCTCGACCGCCACCAGATCCACCTTTGCCACCACCACCGCGTGAAATTAAGAACAACCATAAAAATATTGCCATAATTACGGTCATAAAAAAGCCGCCGCCGAGAGCTAGCGAGCCAGCAAAAAAACCACCAGCGGTAAGGATAGAACCAAATACACGACCGAAAATACTAGTGATAAAGCTACCAAATATCATCGCCATGATAAATAAGAAAATAGGCGACGGCATCTCGTCCGAACCCTGTTGAGCGCTGCGTTCAGCAGCTTGTGCATCTGCACGGGCCAATACCTCAGGATCAGCAGTCAGACGTGCTTTAAGCGCATCAATGCCTGCCAGTACCCCAGCGCCATAATTGTTTTGTTTAAACGACGGGGTAATATCCTCACGAATAATACGGTTGACGGCAGAATCTGGTAACACGCCCTCTAAGCCGTACCCCGTTAAAATATACATATCACGGTCATTGACAGCAACGACCATCAACAAACCATCATCGATATCTTTATTACCCAACTGCCATTTTTCAGCCACTTGTAAGGCATAGTCAAATATTGGCATGCCATTGGTCGTCGGTACGATGACCACGGCTGCTTGAGCCAAGCCCTGCTGGTAAATAGCATGCAACTGCGCCTCTAAGCGTTGTTTTTCTTGCGGGTTTAAGATATTCGCTTGATCAACGACAGGGTTATTTAATATGAGCTTATCGGCATCGACACCTTCAGCACTTGACCGAACAGGTGGTTGCGCTGTTGCCGTGGCTTCAGAGCTCGCTTCAGCATTGGCCGCATTAGGATTGATAGCATCGTTGCCGAGTATGGCGTCATTAATAGCTTCGTTACCCAATACCGCGTCATTGATGGCGTCGTTGGACTCGGCTGCTTTAGAAATAGCCACCAAATCTTCCACACTACGATTTTGTGTGTTTGAGGCGCT
The DNA here is from genome assembly GCF_014861375.1 of Psychrobacter sp. FME5. NCBI lineage: Bacteria > Pseudomonadati > Pseudomonadota > Gammaproteobacteria > Moraxellales > Moraxellaceae > Psychrobacter > Psychrobacter sp. FME5. Next base: position 4,172 of record NZ_RRYX01000074.1, read on the forward strand.
ATCTACAGCTACCGTACTGTTATTAGTATTGGTATTGGCATTACTAATAGCATCGCCATTAGGCGCAGCATGCAACACAGAGGCGCTACCGAGACTTAGCGTGAATAATAATACTGATAAGAGAGTTTTTGAATTATTCATCTAATCTATACCACCTCGAGTGACATCTGTACTAAATTAATGGGTGCTGACTCTACCCTTATCGCATGACATCATACGACAAAAATAACCATGTTCATGGATAACTTAATATAGAGCAGCAACCATTACCTGACTTTTACCTTCATCTGCGACACGCTACTCAGCAGTCGCCTCTGTAGAGTCGCCAAAATCAACACTTGGTGCAGTAGAGATTTCTGTTTCATTCGCCACACTAAAGTTTGGCTTGGTATCCATGCCAAATACTTTTGCAGTGATATTGGTTGGGAACTGGCGAACGGTCGTGTTATAGCCTTGCACTTCTTGGATATAACGATTACGCGCGACTGCGATACGGTTTTCAGTACCTTCAAGCTGGGCTTGTAAATCTTGGAACAAGGCGTCTGATTTTAGATCAGGATAACGCTCAGACACTGCCATTAAGCGCGATAACGCACCAGTCATCTGTTCTTGCGCGGCAGCATAACGCTCCATCGCTTCTGGGTCGTTAAGAAGTTCTGGTGTCACCGTAATACCGCCAGCCTGTGAGCGAGCAGCAGCGACTTGGGTAAAGACTTCTTGTTCCTGCTCCGCGTATTGCTGTACCACTTTGACCAAGTTTGGCACTAGGTCAGAGCGGCGCTGATATTGGTTGACCACTTCTGACCACGACGCCGTCACCTGCTCGTCTTGTGATTGAAGGTTATTATAGCCGCAGCCACTTAGGCCAACGGTAGAAGTCGCTAATACTGCTGCAAGCAACATAGGTTTTACAATGGATTGACGCGTCATCGTTGTTTCTCCTAATAATGATAAATAACAAATACCTAGTAACCCGTTTTTTAATATTTTTTAAAACTTCTCGAAGACTCATATCCGTCTACATGTTTTATATAACTCAATATTTCATATAACTTAGATTAGCATACCAATTATGCCGCTTAATTATACTACTGGATATGAGAATAGAGCATTATAGCCTATAAGACATGACCCACGAGATATCCTGACAATAATGGGGCTATAACCCTACTTTTACAATTGATCGTTACTAAAAAACAACCGCAAAGCGTGCTTAACCAACGCTCGGTACGAATGTCACACTCGATTTATTGTCGTTATCGCTCAAACACTCTAACCTTATCTCATTCCTTATTTTTTGCTCTATTCAACTTAATATGAATATATCTGCCGCTATATAAAGAAATTTCTAGTAATTGGTACAAAAATATGGCAAATTGCAGTTACGTAGCCGTACGGTTTGAATACATTTGGTAGTGGAATTAGAGCTTGATTAGTACTAACACGCTGTTGGTTTCCTTATAAAAACACCATCAAGCGGTTAAATACGAGCTCAACAAGCTTAATTTACCACACCAGCATGTCTTGAATCGATACAGCTTATAGCGTGTATGAGACTTAATTGGCATACTTTTTAACTGAAATGGATTAAGTCGGTGTAGACAATTTAACTGCTTAACTTAAATAAGTAAGTTAACCAGTTAGCTTGCTCCTAGCATATAGCGCCACTTTGAGACAGTACTAGGAATATAAATATGGAAGGTTTAGTTAACTTAGTAAATGGAATTATTTGGAGCCCCGCATTAGTTTACTTATGCTTGGGCGCTGGCCTATTTTATTCTATTATGACGCGCTTTGTACAAGTGCGTCTTTTTGGTGAAATGATCAAACTACTATTTACTGGTAAGTCCAGTACTGATGGTATTTCATCGTTTCAGGCACTTGCCGTCTCTCTAGCGGGACGTGTGGGTATGGGTAACATCGCAGGCGTTGCTGCTGCTATCGGTTTTGGTGGCCCAGGTGCCGTGTTTTGGATGTGGGTGGTTGCCTTTTTAGGGGCTTCTACCGCTTATGTCGAAGCAACGCTAGCACAGATTTATAAAGAAAAAGATGTGGTTACTGGCGAATATCGTGGTGGTCCCGCTTACTACTTTGAGCGCGCTCTGGGTCAAAAGTGGTACGGTATCCTTTTCGCAATTTCCTCTATTTTAGCTTGTGGTATGTTCTTACCAGGCGTACAGGCTAACGGCGTTATCAATGCTTTTGCTCAAGTCATGGGTGAAGGTACGGTTATGAACATCGGAGCCCTAGAAGTTGGCTCTATGCGTCTAGTCGCACTGGCTATCATTCTAGTCGTATTAGGTATCATCATCTTTGGTGGTATTAAGCGTATTGCAACCTTTACTGAATACGCCGTTCCTTTTATGGCACTAGGTTATATCATTTTAGCCTTAATTATCATGTTCACCAACGTCAGTTTGATCCCAGAAGTATTCGGTATGATCATTGGTGATGCCTTTACCGCTCAAGCAGGTTTTGGTGCTGCTATTGGTTGGGGTGTCAAACGGGGTATTTACTCTAACGAAGCCGGACAGGGTACTGGTCCTCACGCTGCGGCGGCTGCCGAAGTTGAGCATCCATCACAGCAGGGTTTAGTACAGGCTTTCTCAGTCTACGTCGATACGTTACTGGTTTGTTCTGCTACTGCCTTTATGATTCTATCTACTGGTATGTACAACATTCAGGGTACGTTGCCAGACGGTCAGTTCGTCGTACAGAATATAGCCGCTACTACTGAGATCAACGCCCCTGCCTTTACCCAAATGGCGATGGAATCGGTATATGGTAATTTTGGTAATACCTTTATTGCAGTCGCTGTATTCTTCTTTGCTTTCACCACTATTTTGGCTTACTACTACATTGCTGAAGTGAACGTGGCTTACCTGACTCGCTTTATCAGTCGTAAGGCTAATAAAACAGGTCTATTCTTAGTCAAAGTCTTAATCATGGCGATGGTTGCCTACGGTGGTCTAAACTCAGCTGGTTACATCTGGGCTATCGGCGACATCGGTGTGGGCTTGATGGCTTGGTTGAACATCGTTGGTATCTTGGTCATCTTCATTGTGGCTCGCCCAACGCTTACGATGCTAAAAGACTATGAAGCACAGCGTAAAGCAGGTGTCGCACGCTATAGTTTTGATCCTACAAAATTCGGTATCAAAAACGCGCCTTATTGGGAAGAGCGCCATTTAAAAGAGCAACAAAGAATGGCAGCCCAAGACCCACTACATAAAGAGCATAAATAACGCTCTTGAAAATGGTCACTATCTAATAATACTTCTTAAAAATAACAAGCCCGAGACCATCGTCTCGGGCTTTCTTATTTGCACAACTCTATTCTTTCATAGTTTGGGCACAGTAAAATTGATAGATAAAAAAAGCCCAGCGCAATGGCTGGGCTTCTTAAATAGTATTAATACGTTATAGAAAACTGATTGAGCTTACTCTGGTAATAGTACGGTATCGATTACATGTACCACACCATTGGTTGCCATCATATCCGTGTCAATGATATTAGCCGTGTTACCACTTGCATCGGTAATCACATTGTCTTCGCTAATAGTAAATGACTGACCGTTTGCGGTTTCAATTTTATCACCATAAGGGATATCAGCCGCTTTTACTACCATAGGAACAACATGGTATGGCAGTACACTTTTCAGCGTTGCTTCATCAGCCAATAGCTCTTCTTTAGTAATATCTAGCTTGGTTAATAGCGCAGCAAAGGCATCGTCAGTTGGTGCAAATACGGTGTACTTGTCATCAGCCATCAACATTGAATCCAGTCCAGCAGCCTGTAATGCAGCTGTCAGGATGGTTAGATTCTCATTGCCCGCTGCCATTTCACCAATGGTTTGTGTGCCAGCAACATCGGTTTCATCCATATCCATAGGTTCTGCTTCAACCATTGGATCTGTCTCAACCTCAGGTTCAACAACTACTTCTTCGGTAGTGACATCCGGCTCAGTTGGTTCAGCCACGGTGTCGGTATCGTTACAGGCTGCCAATGACATAGCGGCGGTAACGATGGCAATAGATAATAAATTCTTCTTTAACATGGATATTTCCTTATAAATAGTAAATGATAAGCTTAGTAAATAGTTTTTCTTAACTAACTTTTTCTTAACTTAAAAATATAACAGTAGACTAATGAGTCGAACCAAACGAGGAATGTGTTATATCAATAACTACAATATTAACTGATTAATTTTGAATTGATGCTTACTTAGGTAGCAACACTGTATCAATCACGTATACGGCGCCATTGTTAGCTTGTATATTAACCCTTACCGCATTGACAGATATCTTTTGTTTATCATGGCTTATTGAACATTGAATGAGCTCAATAACGTCATAAAGGCAGCTGGTACTGATATAGTTAGTCTTAAATAAAAATAGTACATTTATTACAGCGTGCTACTGGTATATATCTTCCTTGCGTGCTGCATTCCCAGAGGCTACGCAAAATTCATCCCAGTAGCACTGTATTTATTTTATAGTGGATTTAATATACTAGGGCGTGTCCTCATTTTAAAAATGGTGATAAAAATGAGTTAAATTGCAGTTAAACAAGGAAAATAGTGCAGATAATATCGGGATATTAACCAACTATTTGACGATGTTTGGCAAAATTTAGCCATTTTTAGCCCATTTAGGTATTATCGTTTAGATTGAGGACATGCCCTAGCTAACTGATAAAAAATAACGAGATACATTTTAGCTCAACTTAGCTCAATGCTTATTTAGGGAGTAGCACTCTATCAATAACATGGACGACGCCGTTACTGGCCGCGATATCGGTCTTGAGGATATTGGTTAGACGACCATTTTCATCTTTTAACCTACCTTGTGGCGTAATCATCAGTGTATCAGTACTGAACATGGTGTAATTACCGGGTCTTACATGCTTTTGATAAACTGGCGTATTACCTTTGATGACATGATAAGTCAATATTTTGGTAAGTAATGGCTTATTGGCAAATAGCTCTGCCTTGGTCATGCCTGTTTCTTGTAATACTTTAACGAATGCTGCATTGGTTGGGGCCAGTACGGTATAGCTCGCACTGGTATCCGATAAAGCGTCTGCTAAATCTGCTGCAACGACCGCTTCAGCAAGCAACGAAAAATCAGCATTGCTTTGGGCGATTTGTACCACGTTCATATTTGCCATCGGCTGGCTTTGCGTGGGTGCTTTCATCGCCGCGGTTTTGGCTGGCATCATATTATTACAGGCGCTTAAGCCAGCGATTGAAATAGCAAGTGTACCGATGGTAGCAATTTTAATGAGTTTCATAACATTATCCTTAATGATTAAGTATCTATTGACTACGGTATTACCGTCTTGCAAGTTAGATTGACTTTCCCTAGAGCAAGCACTCACATCAGTCTTTATGACTCAGTGTCTTTTTACGACATGTCTTTTTATGACGTGTCTTTTTATGACTTAGTGTTTATGATGAATATTAGCATTCAACTAGTAAGTACTACTTACGAAACATTAATCCTTCTGAAATTAAATTAACATATAAACCATGTTTATCAATTCGCCTTTAGGCTATTTTTTGTAGCATCGGTGTAAATTTTGTCTAACTTTTTACAGTAAACTTGAAATCAATCCATAAAAACAAAGCTTTATGTAATCCTTGATGGAAATGATATTCATTTGTACCCATCCGTTTTATGCAATAGAATTCATTGTAGGCAATAAAACTCACTGTCATCGTTTAGCATTCAACAAACAAGCGCCTTATATGCTGTATTGCTAAAGAGGAATAATTACTCTCCCGCGTACGACATATTTTTCATGCTAGAATAATGCGAATTTGCCTATTTTTTTATCATAACTTTCATTTTCTCTTATAATTATTTTACCCTGTTTTTTGCATCCATTTGTTATTCCTTCCTTTTATAAAATTGACGATATAAGCAGCGCTCCTATGACTCAAAAGACCACAACTTCACCGACCTCCTCTCCCGCGGACAGCAATGCCCCTTCATCCAATGCAGCGGATAGCTTTATACTGACTCCCCCTGCCGTGTTTCCTTATAAAGCACAGCAACTGACCGCGCGCGCGCGTATCACTGAGCAGATGGCCAAACGGATTTTGATGTTAGATGGGGCGATGGGCACTCATATTCAAAACTATAAGCTGGAAGAAGCAGACTATCGCGGTGAGCGCTTCGCCGATATTGAGCAAGACGTACGCGGTAATAATGATCTGCTCGTGCTATCTCAGCCGCACATGATTAAAGAGATTCATTTGGCGCACCTCGAGGCCGGTGCGGATATCATCGAGACCAACAGCTTTAACGGTACACGTCTGTCGATGGCTGACTATGATATGCAATATCTGGTGCCTGAGCTGAATAAAACTGCCGCGCAAATTGCACGCGCTGCTGCTGATGAATTCACTGCGAAGAATCCTGAAAAACCACGTTTCGTCGCTGGGGTTATTGGTCCAACGTCGCGTACTTGCTCATTGTCTCCTGATGTCAATGACCCTGCCTTTCGTAATATTACCTTTGATGAATTGGTGCTGAATTATCGTGAGTCAACACTGGCATTGATGGAAGGTGGCGTCGATATCATCTTGATTGAGACTATCTTTGATACGCTCAATGCCAAAGCGGCAATATTTGCCATAACCGGCGTGTTCGACGATATCGGCTTTGAGCTACCAATTATGATTTCAGGGACGATTACCGATGCCTCTGGTCGTACGTTATCAGGTCAAACGGCTGAGGCCTTTTATAACTCAATTCGCCATGCCAAACCATTAACCGTTGGTTTTAACTGCGCGCTCGGTGCCGATGCGCTGCGCCCACATATCCAAACGTTATCAAATATCGCCAATACTTATGTCTCCGCGCACCCGAATGCTGGTCTGCCCAATGAATTTGGCGAATACGATGAAACGGCTGAGGAAACCACTGCGCTGTTAGAAGGCTTTGCCAAAGCGGGCATCTTAAATATTGTCGGCGGCTGTTGTGGTACCACACCTGAGCATATTCGCCAAATCGCTAATATGGTGGCCAATTACCCACCGCGCGTCATTCCAGAAATAGCACCTGCCTGCCGTTTATCTGGACTTGAGCCGTTTACCATCAACGACGACAGTTTATTTGTCAACGTTGGTGAGCGTACCAACGTTACGGGTTCTAAAAAATTCCTACGTTTGATTAAAACCGAAGCCTACACCGAAGCGCTCGATGTCGCCCGTGACCAAGTCGAAGGTGGCGCACAAATCGTCGATATCAACATGGACGAAGGTATGCTCGACTCCAAACAGGCGATGATTCATTTCGTCAACTTGGTATCGGGCGAGCCGGATATTAGCCGTGTGCCGTTGATGCTGGACTCGTCGAAATGGGACATTATCGAAGAAGGTTTGAAACGCATTCAAGGTAAATCGATTGTCAACTCCATCTCTTTAAAAGAAGGTAAAGCTGAGTTCGTCGAGCGCGCCAAGTTATGCATGCGCTACGGTGCAGCGGTTATCGTTATGGCCTTTGATGAAGACGGGCAAGCCGACACCTTTGAGCGCAAAACTCAGATTTGTAAGCGTAGCTATGACGTGTTGGTCAATGAAGTGGGTTTCCCATCCGAAGACATTATTTTTGACCCGAATATCTTTGCGGTCGCCACCGGTATTACTGAGCATAATAATTACGGCGCCGACTTTATCAACGCCACTAAATGGATCACGGATAACTTGCCAAATGCTATGGTCTCGGGCGGTGTGTCTAACGTGTCATTTAGTTTCCGTGGCAACCCGATTCGTGAAGCGATCAACTCAGTATTCCTATTTCATGCGATTCAAAACGGCTTAACCATGGGTATCGTCAATCCTTCTATGTTAGAGATTTATGACGATATTCCAAAAGAAGCACGCGACGCCATCGAAGATGTGATGCTCAATCGCAACCAAGGCGAAACCGGCCAAGACGCCACCGAACGGCTGATGACCATCGCCGAAAGCTATCAAGATGGTGGGAAGAAAAAAGACAGCACCGTCGATATGAGCTGGCGCGAAGGCACGGTCGAAGAGCGTATTGCCCATGCCTTAGTAAAAGGTATTACCACCTTTATCGACGCTGATACCAAAGAAGCATGGGAGAAATACCCAAAACCGCTAGAAGTCATCGAAGGGCCATTAATGGATGGAATGAACATCGTTGGCGACTTATTTGGTGCCGGTAAAATGTTTTTACCGCAAGTGGTGAAATCCGCGCGCGTGATGAAGCAATCTGTAGCTTGGCTAAACCCGTATATCGAAGCGGAAAAAGTCGAAGGCGAAAAGAAAGGTAAAATACTCATGGCGACGGTCAAAGGCGACGTCCACGATATCGGTAAAAACATCGTCGGTGTGGTACTTGGCTGTAATGGTTATGACATCCTCGATTTGGGCGTGATGGTGCCTTGTGAAAAAATTCTCGATACCGCGATTGCTGAGGAAGTCGATATCATCGGCTTATCAGGTTTGATTACCCCAAGCCTTGAGGAAATGGTCTATGTCGCCAAGCAAATGCAAGAGCGCGGCATAACGTTACCGCTGATGATTGGCGGTGCCACAACCTCTAAAGCGCATACCGCTGTCAAAGTCGAACCACAATATCAAAACAATGGCGTCATTTATGTGTCGGATGCTTCACGCTCAGTAGGCGTAGTGACGAAACTGCTGTCGAAAGAGAACCGTCAAGGTCTTATCGACGAGACGCGCGCAGAATATATCAAGGTACGTGAGCGCCTCGCCAAACGTCAGCCAAAAGCTGCCAAAATATCTTATGCTAAATCTATTGACCTTGGTTTTCAGTACGACTGGGACAACTATGTGCCGCCTGTGCCGAATAAACTAGGACAAGTCATCCTTAATGATTATCCCATCACCAATATACTGCCTTATATCGACTGGACGCCGTTCTTTATCTCTTGGGGGCTGGCGGGAAAATACCCAAAAATATTGCAAGATGATGTGGTTGGCGAAGCCGCTCGTGATTTGTTTGGTAACGCAGAAGACATGCTACAAAAAATGATCGATGAAAAATTAATCGTCGCAAAAGGTGTGTTTAAGCTCATGCCAGCTCGACGGACTGGTGACGATACCGTGACGGTTTATGACAATGACCCACAGCAAGGTGGCAACCCAACCTATCAGTTTGAGCATCTACGTCAGCAAAGCGACAAAGCCAGCGGTAAGCCAAACTTTAGCTTGGCCGACTTTATCTCGCCATCAGACACGCATACTGATTATCTAGGTGGCTTTACCGTCTCGATCGTTGGTACGGAAGCGCTCGCTGAGAAGTATAAAGAAGCGGGTGACGACTATAATGCCATTATGGCGCAGGCGTTATCTGATCGCTTAGCCGAAGCCTTTGCTGAGCATCTGCATGAGCTGATTCGTAAGGATTATTGGGGCTATCAACCGACTGAGTCGCTTAGCAATGATGAGATGATCAAGGAAAAATACGTCGGTATCCGCCCAGCACCTGGCTACCCTGCCTGCCCTGAACATACCGAAAAAGGTAAGCTATTTGAGTGGATTGGTACCGGCGACGCTATCGGTACTATCTTGACCGAGAGCTATGCGATGTGGCCAGCGTCATCGGTCAGCGGCTTCTATTACTCACATCCTGATAGTGAATACTTTAACGTCGGTAAAATCAGTACCGATCAGTTAGAGAACTATGCTGAGCGTAAAGGTTGGGATATGAAGACTGCTGAGAAGTGGTTAAATCCGAATTTGTAGGGTTTTAAAAATCGATTAACTTATAGATAGTTTATATATATTTCCTGGCGTACTCATTCAATATGAGTATGTCAGGAAAAATTAATGCTTTCAAAAACTATTTTTCTTTATTAGTATAAAAAATATCTGTGTTTAAGTTGTTTTCAGATTTCAGTACGAAAAGCATTAAACGAGGCATAATCGCAATGGGTAACAATGCAAATGCAATACCAATCCCACCATATATCTTATAGCAAATTGCAAGAGCTATAAAAAGTAATACAGTGAGTACATTTGCATAGTAAGTTGTCTTTTTAGTATGTAACCATGCACCTCTACTAACTTTTTCAAAACTATTTGGTAATGCAGACACAATCACGTGGCCCATGTCAAATAAAGCGTCTATATCTGCATCAAGTTTGGTAGATTGATAAAAATAAAATTCAGAATTATCTTTCATTTTTATGATAACTTTAACAGCTTCAGCATAAGGCCTGTTACCAATAAATTTATGACATTGATATTTTTTTACATCTGCTAAAAATATGCTATGTAACTTATCACCTAGCGTTAAGTCAACTTGGCCTTTTTGTATTTGAATACTACCTTGGTCGATCCATTTTACACGTCTCAAAATAGTATGAGGCTTTTTAATTAGCTCCACTAAAAAGACAACAGTGATTACTAAAATGGGTGGTGTTCTAAAAAGTATGCTGGCATTAGACGTAGCCATAATTGACGTAAAAGAACACCATATCAAACACTTTGAAGTGATTATCGAGCTTCTTAGAGAAA
>NZ_RRYX01000075.1:0-14602 GCF_014861375.1 Psychrobacter sp. FME5
ATTCTTGGTCGAAAACAATAGATTAGTGAGATGCTCTTCTTTTTTCAATCACTTTTGATGTTGAGAGTGGGGTATAGAAGTACTTATCTTCCTGATATTTTGGGCAATTATGCTGATAAAACTCCGTACTTTCCAAGTTTATGCATTTTAATCGATTTGATGGCTTGTAAAAACAGCCTGAACCTTTCATAATAAAAGCGTTTTTCAGGAGAGAGTCTTTAGCAAACACCTCGTAATGCACTATATTGTTCATACGATATGACTTATTGCTGATTGACCACCGAAGGCGCATACACCCTGCCAATCGCTCAGGTAACAGGACTGAAAAACACATGTCATTATTGTTTAGCAGTACGCCATCGATGGTGCATTGCCTACACATATAAGGCATAACAAATCTGGAGAGCGGTAAGGACGGACGACGCCCTACCCACCGAAGGGGAGAAAATACGACATCAAATGATGCTTCGTGTTGAAAATCTCAGGTTACAGGACAGATAGGGCTTTTGCTTAAACTGACGTTCAGCGTCTGTTTGGCTGACGGCTTTATATTTTTTCTGTGCTACCCTTGGTTGCAATGTTTGCACCCTGCAATATTGCTGCTCGCCACTATGATCATGAACATCAGCCTTTGTACTTAAATTAAGTACAAAGGCTGATGTTCACATAAGGATTTGTTATGACTGATACCCACACCCAAGCTCCCAAACGCACTCCCCTTTACCAGTCTCACGTCGATAGTGAAGGCAAACTGGTGGACTTTTCTGGTTGGGAGCTGCCGATTCATTACGGCTCACAAATCGAAGAGCACGAAGCTGTACGTAACGATGCAGGGATGTTTGATGTCTCTCATATGGTTATCGTTGATGTTAAAGGTAGCGATGCCAAAGCATGGCTACAAAAGCTATTGGCCAACGACGTTGCTAAATTAAAAACTGTCGGTAAAGCCCTATATTCACCTATGTTGAATGACATGGGCGGTATCATCGACGATTTAATCGTTTATTTATCAAATAGCGAAGAAACTGAATATCGCATCGTCTCTAACGCGGCGACCCGTGATAAAGACATGGCACAGTTTGAAAAAGTAGCCAAAGACTTTGATGTTACCTTAACGGAACGTAATGATTTGGCAATGCTTGCTGTCCAAGGACCAAAAGCCGTTGAGAAACTGGCGAAAATCAAACCTAGCTGGGCAGACACCCTAGCAGGCCTTAAGCCTTTCGTTGGTGCCGATTTAACCGATATCGAAGGGTCAGATTGGTTCGTCGCTCGCACTGGTTATACTGGTGAAGATGGCGTTGAAGTGATTATGCATGCCGATGAAGCACCTGCCTTCTTTGAACAGTTAAAAGCCAATGGTGTCAAACCTGCTGGTCTTGGCGCACGTGATACCTTGCGTATGGAAGCCGGCATGAACCTTTATGGTCATGACATGAATGAAGAGACCAGCCCTTACGAATCGAATATGGGCTGGACACTGGCGCTAAAAGACGAGCGAGATTTTGTGGGTCGTGAGGCGCTTGTAAGCAAACGCAAACAGTCAAAAGATGACAATACAGCGATGAAGCAAGTGGGTCTACTACTGACCACACGCGGTGTGTTACGTGAAGGTATGACTGTGACCATCAATCAAGGCACAGACAACGAGCAAACAGGGGTTATCACCAGTGGCACATTCTCCCCTAGCCTCAAAAACTCAATTGCTATCGCTCGCGTTCCTACCAGCTTGTCAGAAGAGGATAGCGTGCAAGTTGATCTGCGCGGCAAAGGTAAGTTCGTCGATGTACGCGTCCTGAAATTACCATTTGTCCGTAATGGCAAGCAGCAGTTTGACTCGTAGCCGTTATAAATTCTATTATTAGCTTGCATTATTTTTGTTAATTAACCTCTATCACTTAGGAGAGAGACCATGAGTAACATCCCAGCAGAATTAAAATACATCGCCAGCCACGAGTGGCTACGCCTAGAGGACGACGGTACAATTACTGTTGGTATCACTGACCATGCTCAAGAATTATTGGGTGACGTGGTATTTGTTGAATTACCAGATGTTGGTGACGTCATCACTCTTGATGACGAAATCTCAGTGGTTGAATCTGTTAAAGCCGCTTCTGACGTCTATGCTCCAATCTCAGGCGAAGTCGTTGCCATCAACGAAGCGCTAGAAGACGACCCTGAAATCATCAACTCTGACCCATATGGCGAAGGTTGGTTCTTTAGAATGAAGCCTGAAAACATGGCTGACTATGAAGCATTACTGACTGCTGACGAGTACGAAAATGAGCTGTAATATCTGCTACACGCTTCACTCTACAAGCGATATTAAGCTTAAATCTCGCTACTTATAACAAAGCAAGCAGGTTTCATTATTGTAGATACCGGCGTCAGTCGGTATCTATCCTCTTTGGCTTAAAGCGATTTTCTTTAAAAATCAGCGTTAAAAAACAATCATCGTCCAATTGATTATCCCCAATTGCTAGCTAGTTTATTCGTATTACTCATTTGACATATTTCTTAAATATGCCGCAACAATGAGCCAAATTGAGCACTCAACTCCCAGTATGGATCCTAATATGAACGCCAATACCGATAATAAAGACAACATTGCTACGCCTACTCATACTCCGCAGCGACAAGCGTTTTGTGAGGTCGTAGAGTCACGCCGATCAGTACGCCGTTTTACCGACACGCCGATACCCGATGACGTATTATCCGACTGTTTGCGTTTGGCCATGTTAGCTCCAAACTCTAGCAACCTACAGCCGTGGGAGTTTTATGTTATCGATAATGTGGATAGTCGTAAACGCGCGGTCAAAAACTGCATGAACCAAAACGCCGCAAAAACATCCGCACGCTTAATCGCTGTGGTTGCTCGTACCGACGTTTGGCATGATCACGCCCAGCAAGTTCTACGTGAATTCCCTGATACACCGGTGCCAAAAAAGGTAAAAGACTACTATAACAAAGTCGTCGCGTTGGACTTTTTACGTGGGCCTGCCAACATTGTATCCGTCGCTAAATGGGGTGCAACTCAAGTGGTCAGACGCGTCAAAGGTCCAATCAAATCGCCTTATTATACCTTTGAAGATACCAAAAACTGGGCAACCAATAATACCTCGTTAGCCGCTGGAAATCTAATGCTGGCATTGCGAGCGCATGGCTTCGATAGCTGTCCGATGGGTGGTTTCGACGAACCTGCCATGAAGCGCTTGTTAGAGCTAGGCGATGATCATCATATCGTTATGATGATTGGTGCTGGTGAGCGTGCTGATAATGGTATCTATAATACCCAGTTCCGCTTTGAGCAAAATCAATTTGTACATTATGTATAGTTAGTTGAACCACTACTTTTATTATAGAACGCTCCTTTTCACTCTTTTCCAAGGATTGTCATGACTATCTCTCAAAACCCGACGTTTGATACCTTTCAAGGCTTATTCAACGAAGCCGAATTTGTCTATCGTCATTTAGGCTCTAATGAAACCAAGCAAGCGGATCTACTCAGTGCGGTTGGTTATAAAGATATGGCAAGCTTTATCAATGATACGGTGCCTGAACCTGTACGCCTGCACAAAGAATTGGACTTGCCAGCCGCGATGAGTGAACACGCTGCGCTCGCCAGATTGCGCGTGATGGCTGATGACATCACCGTTAATAAAAGCTATATCGGCCAAGGTTACTCACCTGTGCGCATGCCTGCTGTTATTCAGCGCAACGTCCTTGAAAATCCAGGCTGGTATACTGCTTACACCCCTTATCAAGCAGAAATTGCCCAAGGTCGTCTAGAAGCGCTACTTAACTTCCAACAAGTTTGTATTGATTTGACGGGTCTTGAGATGGCTGGTGCTTCATTGCTTGATGAAGCAACCGCTGCCGCTGAAGCGATGTCAATGTCTAAGCGCGTGAGCAAAAGCAAATCAACAAAATTTTTCGTCGATGATCGCATCTATCCACAAACACTTGATGTTATCAATACCCGCGCCAAGTACTTTGGTTGGGAAGTGGTGGTTGGTGATTTTGAAACGGCCAAGTCTGGCGATTATTTTGGGGCATTATTCCAATACGTCGGTGTCGAAGGCGATGTTAAAGACTTAACAGACGTCATCGCGGCTGTGAAGGAAAATAAAACCTACGTGAGCGTTGTCAGTGACATCATGAGCTTGGTACTGCTAAAATCACCAGCAGATATGGGCGCAGACGTGGCTTTGGGTAGCACGCAGCGTTTTGGTATCCCAATGGGCTTTGGTGGTCCACATGCGGCCTACTTCGCTTTTTCAGATAAAGCCAAACGCTCAGCACCTGGTCGTATCATCGGTGTCTCAAAAGACGCGCAAGGCAATACTGCTCTACGTATGGCACTACAAACCCGTGAGCAACATATCCGCCGCGAAAAAGCCAACTCAAACATCTGTACCTCACAAGTATTGCTGGCCAACTTAGCGGGTATGTATGCCGTCTACCATGGTCCAAATGGTGTTAAGCGTATTGCCACGCGTATCCATGCATTTGCTACTGCCTTTGCTGATGTCATTAAAGGCGCTAACGATAGCAATTTGAACGTGGCACATGATCAATTCTTTGATACCGTCGTGGTTGATTGCGGTTCAGAAAAACTGGCCACTCAAATTTTCGAAAATGCCGACAATGTTGGCTACAACTTATGGCGTCTTGACGACAGCAAACTTGCTGTTTCTTTTAGTGAAACCAGTGATGAACAGGACTTTAAAGTACTAACTCAGCTATTCGTTAGTAAGTCGCACGACCTACCAAAAGACGCGCGCGTCTCTCTTGATAGCACTCACTTGCGTACTGACGATATCTTAACGCATCCAGTATTCAACTCGCATCACACCGAACACGAAATGCTACGTTATTTAAAATCGCTCGAAGACAAAGATTTGGCGATGAACCGTAGCATGATTTCACTCGGCAGCTGTACCATGAAATTGAATGCCACCAGTGAGATGTTACCGATTACATGGCCTGAATTTGCCAATGTGCATCCGTTTGCACCGCGTGATCAAGTAACTGGTTATGTGGCGATGATTGATAGCCTACAAGACCAACTCAAAGCCATCACAGGTTTTGATGATGTGTCTATGCAGCCAAACTCTGGCGCCTCAGGTGAGTATGCAGGTCTACTTGCCATCCGTCGTTATCACGAATCACTGGGCGAGACCGATCGTGACGTTTGCTTGATTCCAATGTCAGCGCACGGCACCAACCCTGCTACGGCCATTATGATGGGTATGAAAGTAGTCGTGGTCAAAACCGATGACAATGGTAACGTAGATATCGATGACTTAACGGCGAAATGTGAAGAGCATAGCGCGAAGCTGGGCGCATTGATGATTACTTATCCATCGACGCATGGTGTTTTTGAAGAAGGTATCCGTGATATTTGTGACCTCATTCATAAACATGGTGCCCAAGTCTATATGGATGGCGCTAATATGAATGCTCAGGTCGGTATGATGCAGCCTGCAGACGTTGGCGCAGATGTCCTACACATGAACTTGCACAAAACTTTCTGTATTCCACACGGCGGCGGCGGTCCAGGCATGGGTCCTATCGGTATGAAGGCACATTTAGCACCATATATGGCCAACCATACTTTAAGCCCTGTACACAATGCGCAAAAAGACTGCTCAGCGGTATCGGCAGCCCCTTATGGCTCAGCAAGTATTTTGCCAATCTCATGGATGTATATTGCCATGATGGGACGTGATGGTTTATTAAAAGCCACTGAATTGGCACTATTAAATGCCAACTATGTTGCTGCGGAATTAAAAGACCACTACCCGGTGTTATATGCTGGCAAAAATGGCCGCGTGGCCCACGAATGCATCATCGATATTCGTCCATTAAAAGAAGAAACAGGCGTCACAGAAAGTGATATCGCCAAGCGCTTGATGGATTATGGCTTCCACTCACCTACTATGAGCTTCCCAGTTGCGGGCACCTTGATGATTGAGCCGACCGAGTCTGAATCTAAAGAAGAGCTAGACCGCTTTATCAGTGCGCTAAAATCTATCAAAGCAGAGGCCTTAAAAGCCAAAGCTGGCGAAGATAACTGGACGCCAGAAAACAACCCATTGGTCAATGCCCCGCATACCGCGGCGATGATTACTGATGGTGAATGGACGTATCCATACAGCCGTGAGACAGCGGCGTTCCCACTGCCTTACATCCGTAACAATAAGTTCTGGCCAAGTGTGGCACGTGTCGATGACGCTTATGGTGATAAAAATCTCATGTGTTCTTGCCCAAGTATCGAAAACTATATGTAATCATCATTGTCGATAAACATTCATTATCATGATATAAAAAACCTCCAAATCAGCTGATTTGGAGGTTTTTATTTTGGCTGTCTTTTCAGCAGCATCTCAACAGGTAACACTCTTAATACTTAAGTCACTGCTATTTAAATCATTAAGAACAACCTACTATAGTAGTACAGATATATATCCACTTAATTTACTAAAATAGCATCTATTCAATCACTGCCTTGGAACCAAACATGCAACAAAAAAACCGCGTTATTCTGATTCATGGTCTGCATCAAACGGCTTGGATTATGCGCCCATTGGCTAAATGCTTGCAAGCAGCAGGGTTTGATACCCATCAATTTGGCTATCGTAGTATGCGTGATGGTATCAAGACCAATAGCGCACGTCTAAATAGCTGGCTAGAAGAGAACCACCATCCAGACCAGCCGATAGATTTGGTCGGTCATAGTTTGGGTGGGTTAATTATTCGTGATTTTATCACTGAATATCCGAAATGGCAGATTGGACGCTGTGTGACACTCGGAACGCCGCATATAGGCAGTGTCTGTGCTGATTATATTTGGCGCTTGACCCCTGCTGTTGTGGGCCGCTCCTACGTCGATGCACTAGATGGTACGGTAGCACCATTACCTGAGCATATCACTCTGGGCGTGATTGCGGGGAATCACCCCAAGGGTTTAGGGCAATTTTTTTTACAGTATCATAACCGCAAACTACGTAAGGCAGATAACATACCATCAGCAGAACACCTGCTACACGATGGCACGGTATATGTAGAAGAAACTAAAATAAAGTCAGCCACTGATCACATTATTTTACCAGTCTCGCATACTGGGATGCTGGTCGATAAAACAGTGGCCAAGCAAACGGCTCACTTTTTACAACATGGACAGTTTCGACGTTAATATAGTCAGATTTTTATTGAAAACTCACTATATATTATTTTAAACGTTAATCCCCATGCCTTGTTGTAACTCGATTTTATGGGCTGTGATAACAGGAATCAAGGTATGCATAACCCAGTCGTTGCGCCAGCCTTTTAAGCCCTCTGGCAGCTCGCTTAAGTCTTTATCAAATGCAATAATCTCATAAAGCTGCCCCAGCCATTTTTTACGCATCAATACGTTGGCAGGTACGCCAATAACTTCTGCTTGCTCATCGATCGCTTGTTGCACGGCTTTTGACAGGACTTTGTTTTTCGAACGATACGGTGGTAATAAACAAGCTGGATGTTCAGCAGGGTGAAGGTTTTTGGCATCTTTTATGACCTTGAGCAATTCTTCACCATACAGTCGCAACATACTACGGTGCATCGTGGTTTTATGTGCCAACTCTCGCATGCTATTTGGTTTTTCAGTGATGATTTCGCGTACCGCTTGTTTTTTAATCACAAAAGTACGTGGCTGATTGGTCGCACGTGCCAGCGCCTCTCGCCATGTTGCCACCGCTTGCAATATCGCCATTTGCTCAGAAGTATAACGATAATCTGCCATTGTAAGATACATTGCGTCGTCTTCAACATGCTGAGCATCATATAAATCACTGGCATAAAGCTGGCAGTCCGCCCATACATAATCGTACAAACCTTGCTTTTTTAGCTCGTACTCAAGACTTAAATAGAGTGCTGGCAAAAAACGCACATCGTCTATCGCGTATTGCTCTTGTTCGTCTGATAGCGGACGCTTTAGCCAATCTGACTGGCTTTGCTCTTTATCGATATGCATGTCCAATTGGTCATCAAGCGCTTGCTGATAGCCCATTTGCAATTGTCCCGTCAAATACGACAGGGCGATTTGGGTATCAAAAATATTGGTCAAGGGCGGACAACCAGACAACAGATAAAAAATACCCAAATCTTCACCACATGCATGCCAAATGGCCACATCCACTTCACTGAGCGCTTGCCACAGTTCAGCCAGTTGCAGCTGCGGTGCATCTAATAGATATACATGATCGCCAGTATTCAGCTGCACCAGCGCCAAACGTGGATAATAAGTATCGCGCTTGATAAACTCGGTATCTAATGCCACACGCCCGCAAGCGGCTAATGCTGCAATCACTTCGTCCAAGCTACTTTGCTCACGTACCCAAGTAACAGCAACCTCATCGGCACTATCTAATAGTGCATCGATATCTGGTTCGGACGGCAACTCCGCTGACGCCATAGCATGATTGACTGAGTGCGTTGACACACCATCAGTAACCGCAGAACTATTTTGAGGGTTTGAATCGGTGGAAGCATTTGAAGCAATGTTTGACACGGGCAGATACCTGCATAAATAAGAGAAAATAAAACGCTAAACCGCGTCTTAATAAAATGAGAGACGAAAATAATAATGATAAAACACTACTAAAACAATTATAACAATCCCATAAAAAAATGGGCAACACTTGGCTTTTATAAGCAAGTTATAACAAAGCTATAAAAAGGAGCGGTTTTGCATGGCTTGCCCAAGGGTCATACTATCGAGGTATTCAAGCTCACCACCCATCGGCACACCTTGTGCTAAGCGCGTCACTTTATTGACATGACGATTGACCGCTTCACTGATAAAGTGTGCGGTAGTTTGCCCTTCGACGGTGGTACCCGTTGCCAGTATCAACTCTTCAACGGGCTCTTGCTTCACTCGCCAAACCAGCTGATCGATATTTAAGTCGTCGGCGCTAATCCCATCAATCGGTGATAAATGGCCACCTAAGACAAAATAGCGTCCACGGTAACCCGCAGTTTGTTCAATAGCCATGACGTCTGCTGCGGTTTCAACCACGCATAATAACCTATCATCACGCCTTGGATCTTGACACAGCGGGCAGACAGCGTCATCGCTAAAGCTATGGCAACGCTGGCATTCAACGATATCACGCATCGCTTCATCAAGCGCTTGCGCGAGCGCCATGCCCTGAGGGCGCTTTTTACTTAGCAGATGAAGCGCCATCCGTTGGGCGCTCTTTTGTCCCACACCCGGCAAAATACGCAGCTGTTTGACCAGCTGATCAAATTTGGCTGTCAGCAAAGTGTCTTCCTTTATTTAACTTAATTTAAAAAACAGTAGCTATAAAAATGGGGTCGTATCGTGTTGATAACAACCCCATTCATTAGATCTTACAGTCAGATAACATACAGTCAACTAAATATAAAACCAGCTGTATATCAATGCCAAAAGTTCAAGATAACGAGAAAGACGAGTGCTAGTTTTATCTTCGTAGGTCTAACGAGTCTGACCAGTCTGAATAGCTAAGCGTTAACTTATTTTTGGGACAGATATTATGGCAGATATTAGAACATACCTTGCATACCTGGTGGCAGACCCATACCCGAGGTAGCACCAGCCATCGTTTCTTCATAAAGCTCGTCTGCCTGGCGCACAGCATCATTGATAGCGGCTGCGATTAAATCTTCGATCATGTCAGGCTCATCTTCCAATAAGCTTGGATCGATAGTCAAACGCTTGACCACATGGCGACCTGTCATAGTCACT
The DNA here is from genome assembly GCF_014861375.1 of Psychrobacter sp. FME5. NCBI lineage: Bacteria > Pseudomonadati > Pseudomonadota > Gammaproteobacteria > Moraxellales > Moraxellaceae > Psychrobacter > Psychrobacter sp. FME5. The sequence goes on from NZ_RRYX01000075.1 coordinate 9,773, forward strand.
TTGACCAGACCACTGCCCGCTTCGGCTTGCACTTCTTTATTGCCCAGCTCTTTTTTGGCATTTTCGACGTTTGTTTCGACTTTCTTTTGCATCGTTTGGGCTTGTTGCATTAATGCTTGAATATTCATAACTGCCTCTTTGTCTTTATAGTGGTAAGTGGTGTTTGACAACGTAAAATGTATGCGTTGGTAGTGATTATACCGTTATCTTTACAAACTGTCTAAACCGCGCGCCAAATCTTTAATGATGTCCTCTACATCTTCCAAACCGACCGATAGACGGATAAGCCCATCTTTAACGCCTGCCTCAGCTCGCGCTTCAGGCGTCAGGCGAAAGTGAGTGGTGGTCGCAGGATGAGTAACCGTGGTTTTGGCATCACCCAAATTATTGGTGATAGAAACCATTTGCGTCGAATCAATCACATGCCAAGCAGCGGCTTTTGAATCAAGACTGGCAGACGATTTCACTTCAAAACCCATGATAGCACCATAACCCCCTTTCATATGATGCTGGCGGGTAGCGAGCTCATGAGAAGGATGATCGCTCAACCCTGAGAAATGCACCGTACTGACATTGGGATGATTGACCAAAAACTCCGCTACTTGATTGGCATTATTACAATGCGCCTGCATACGCAACTTAAGCGTTTCTAGCCCCTTGGTGAAGACCCAAGCGTTAAAGGGGCTCATACTGATGCCACCTGAGCGGACAACGGTAAATGCCTCTTGCATCAGCTTGTCACTGCCGACCAACGCACCGCCTAATACTCGCCCTTGCCCGTCTAAATACTTGGTCGCAGAGTGAATCACTACATCTGCACCCAAATCAAGCGGACGCTGTAAGGCTGGCGTAGCAAAGCAATTATCGACTACCAGTAGTATGTCATTGGCTTTACACAGCTCGCCTAGATAACCGATATCACAAATCTGCGCCAATGGATTGCTGGGGCTTTCGCAATAAATCACTTTGGTATTGGACTGTACCGCATTTGCCCATGCCTCATTATCAAAACAATCAACGTAACTGACTTCGACGCCAAATTTGGCCATGTAATTGTTAAACAGACCGATGGATGAGCCAAATAGCTGATTGGCCGCTAGCAGATGGTCGCCTGCTTTTAGATAGGCCAAACACATGGTCAAAATCGCACCCATACCCGAAGCTGTCGCCACCGCGCGTGCACCATTTTCAAGGGCAGCTAAGCGACGCTCAAAGGTGCGTACACTGGGATTGGTATGACGCGAGTAGACGTTGCCCGTTTTGGTGACATCAAAATGCGCTGCGGCATCAGCCGCCGAATGGTAAACATAAGAGCTGGTGGTAAAAATAGGCTCTGAATGCTCACCTTCATCAGTACGATGCTGTCCTGCCCGTACGGCGATGGTTTGCATGCCATAATCAAGCCCTAAATCTAGGGCATCGTTGCGCCAGTTTGGATCTAAACTGCTATCTTCTTGCACTTGCGACTTACTCATAACTAATCCATTACCGTTAATTTTAACTGCATTAAAAATATTTTTATTTCTTTTTACCAATAATTAATTTAGGGAATTGAATGCTGTTTTATAATATCATGTCGCTATCTATAAACCTCATTAGGCTTAATATTAACTGATATTTTTCTATCTTTAGATTTGTACTCCGAGATAATTGATCGAAACAAAACATCCTAGCTTGATGCTATTTCTGAATTCAAGGCCTGAGTTCACTGCCCGAATTCAAAAAGCTCCGTGACCAGTGTAATTATAATCGACGTGGTACTTTTGGATTCCAGGCATCAAGAACATTCCTCGACCATTGCTGCAATCTAAAACTTTCTGAGCTGCCGCTTCACCCTCGCTGTTGCTGCCTGATGGGTTACTAGGTTTGGCATCACACTCTATTTCGAGCAGGTAGTCTTCTTCGTTATGCATGTTACTGGCATAATGCTTAGTAGCCAAGTCTTTAGGAGTGGCGTTGTAAAACCTGCGCGTATCGCTTCCACCATCCTTATGGGTCAACTCGGCTGTCACATAGATCAATGACCAATCACACTTACCTTTACTAAGGGCATCGCGAAAGAAATGTGCTTGGTATTGATTTGCAGTCTTTTCTACATTGATCTTCAACATTTCGCTAAGTTGATACACATGTGAAATGTCTACGTAGTTTCCACAAAATCTACTTTCCGATTCAAAGCGCATTGTCATCTGTAAGTCTAACGTTTCATCTGAGGGTAGAGAGCCATAAATAATTATTTCGTCAGTAGGATTAGGATTGACCGGAGGCACCTCCGTTTTTAAAGCGCACGCCGATATCAACACTACTGGAAGAACCGCTAAACATAACTTGATTGCAGATAAACCTCCGTCTAATTGATAAGCCATCATCCCCTTATCCTTCAATCATAATTTATTAAGCCGCAAATTAGCTATTTTCCTAACCTAGCATTGTCATCTAAAATGCAGTGATCGTGTGATTACCCTAATTTATTTTTAAATACAGAGTGTTATTTTGTTGAGTCACTATGCGAACTATTAATAAATCAGGATTAGCTTAAAGCGAAAACCTAAAGCTGTCCATAATAAAATTAACGTATTTATAATAGGCAGATGTGCCAACACCTGCTAAGCTTGCCAGCACTGATTTTCTCTGCAGGCAGTTTTATTATACCTCTTATATCTATAATAAAAAACGACACAAACACTAGGGTGTGTTGAATATCCATTAATAAGCACTGCTGATACTCTTTGAGGTAACCGCGTTATGTCGACATTGACTCTAAACCCTAGAAAACTATCGCTAACTCTAGCGATTGGACTTTCCTTAGGAATGACTGGCTGTCAAATTTTACCCAAGCAGCCACATCTGCCTGAGAGCCAAGCGTTATCAGCGCGAGTAAATGCATTATATAATTCAGAAAGCACTCAATCAGAAAACAGCCAAAAAACCGGACAAAGTAAAAAATCCAAGATCAATAATATTGATTTGGTAGCGGCCATAAGCGAACAAAACGATATCCACCCTGATTTGTCAGGCTATCATCCAATCGTGACTGGAGCCAACGCCTTTGCTTCGCGCAGTATCTTGACAGATATGGCCACACGCAATATCGATGCACAGTATTATATTTGGCATGACGACCAAGCTGGTCAGCTACTATTGAAAGACTTGTGGGAAGCTGCTGAGCGCGGGATTATCGTGCGACTGTTATTGGATGATTTTAATAACAATGCCAAATTTGATCAGCATTTATTACGCTTTGCAAGCCATCCCAATATCGCCGTGCGTATCATCAACCCTTTGATGCACCGTCGGTTTCAAACGTTGAACTACCTCACAGGCTTGCCGCGTATCAATCGCCGTATGCACAATAAAAGTATGACCTTTGATAAGCAAATCACCATCATTGGTGGGCGCAATATTGGTAATGAATACCTAAGTAACGATAAAAATAGCCAATTTGCAGATTTGGATGTTTTACTTATTGGTAAAGTAGTCGCAGACATCGACAATAGCTTTGCAAGCTATTGGTCATCACCCTTGTCATTCGACATCGAAACCTTAGTGACCCTTGAGAATGAAGAAAATCCTGACTTCTTAGAGGCATTAGATAAGCTTGGACAGGACGAAAAAAATAATGACAACAGCAGTCTGACTGTCTATAAAGCCGCTGTTGAAGATTCTACGATAGACAGCGATCTAGTCCATAAACGCGTGCCCTTCCGCTGGACAGACATGCAGTTTTTGAGTGATGATGTGGGCAAATTAACCAAAACCGTGCCATCTGACACCAACTTGGTACATCAACTACGTACTTTGTTAGGTAGTCCGTCAAAAAAACTGACTATTATCTCCTCTTACTTTGTACCGACCAAAGACGGTGTCAATACACTAGTAGCATTGGCAGAATCTGGTATCGACATCAAAATCTTGACCAACTCGTTTGATGCCACCGATGTGACCGCGGTGCATTCTGGCTATAGTCAATGGCGTCCTTACCTACTGCGCGCAGGGGTAAAAATATACGAGTTAAAATCGACCGCTTCTGAAGAAAAGCGCGAAAACAAGCTATGGAAAGCCCGTAGTCAGTCTTCAACCAGTCTACATGCGAAAGCATTTGCCGTTGATGACTACCAAGTATTCATTGGCTCATATAATGTCGACCCTCGCTCCGCTAATATTAATACCGAAATGGGTGTGATTATCAATGATGATGAGCTGGCAGGACAGTTGCATAATGCGCTCAGCGATGATTTGTTGACTCAGGCTTATGAAGTTAAATTGTCAGACAATGGTAAATTGCAATGGCATACCGTAGAAGATAATAAAAAAGTGGTTTATGACTCTGAACCACGGGTCGATATGAGCGACCATGTTTGGCTTACCATTATGTCATGGCTACCGATTGACTGGCTGTTATAATAGACAGTCCCATATAAAATAAACCCAGCGCTATTGGCGGTACTAAGCAACACTCAATGCGCTCGGATGTTTAATGCAAACTCTAATAAGCCAAACAGCTTATATCAACACCCTTTTAAATCTTAGATTAACACACCAAGTGCAACGCTAAATTATATTATAGAACACCTGATTGGGCGTTTTAAACCCTAAGCGTTTTCTTGGTCTGTTGTTTAGTTTATTCTCAATGTCCTGTATATCATTATCAGAGACTTGTCTAAAGTCACAACCCTTAGGCAAGAACTCTCTGATTAAGCCGTTAGTATTCTCGTTGGTTCCTCGCTGCCATGACGCATAAGCATCGGCAAAGAAGAAGGAAGTAAAGAGCTTTCGTTTCACCTTCTTATGCTGAGCAAACTCTTTACCATTGTCAGAGGTAATGGTCTT
>NZ_RRYX01000076.1:0-14516 GCF_014861375.1 Psychrobacter sp. FME5
GTGGTTTTACTATGAAGACGCTTTTTCCACTTCTGGATAGTCGTTGGACTGATATCATAGAAAACAGCAGCTTCGGCAAAGGTCATGCCCTCATCTAAGCTTTTTAAAACTTGTTTGCGATAATCTAGGGAGTAAGTCATGGTCGTTTATACTGGTAATCGTTTAATTGATTTATTTTATAACATTTTTGTGGTCATCTGACTATAGCACCCATAGTAGAGCTGCCGTTGGAACCTGTAACAGTCCAACTTTTACCAAAACCACCACTTCCTGCTACTGTTGTACCATCATTGGTAGTTTCAATAGCAGCACTGGCTGGACCAACTTCGACTGAGTATGAATGTCCTTGACCTGATAGTATGGCATCTGTGGCTTTAACATTATCACCAGTATTGCTGCTTATAATACGTCCAACCCCTACTTGAACACTAATAGATGGCGCTTTATTAGTATTAAGGTTAGCATTTGCTATTACGGGCTCATATACGTTCCCGTTATGAACGTTTACAGACATTCCTATATCAATACCAAAATGTTTAACACCCGCGCCACCTGCGATATATATAAAGTCTACGTTCGATCTTTGGCCGAATCGCAGCATAGCAGTTGCTGCTGATGCCTTAGTTCTCTCGGGGAAATCCTTAAATCCAGCTTCTATAATACCAAGATTTACAATCATTGCATTTTGAGTATGCTTGGCAACTTCAACTGTTTCCTTAGCTAATTTACCTGCTCTTCTTTCGTAGCTTTTAGCAGTCGAATGTACACTATTAGACATGCTTTGACCAATTTCATCTGCAAGTGCAATCGCTTTGTTTTTATTTCCGTTTTGTTTATACCAAGGTAGATTAGAGTTAACACCGTTGTTCTTAGGTGCTGTTCTGTTAGGCATCATCCGATTCATATCGGGATCCCACTTCATATTTGGGTTGGATGGATTATAGTTTCCAAATCCTGAGGTGCTTGCTGATAAATTGCTTGGTTTATCTGCTAAATCATAGCTACCTAAATAATCTCCTTCGTTATTGTATTCATCGACTGCAATATTGCTAAAGTCGTCTTCTGAAGCATAACTATCTAAATAACCACCTTCATTACTGAACTCGATAAATTCAATAGAAAAATGAACCTCTTCAGGTTCTTCCTCATCATCCTCTACAAAGCTATTCCCAAACAAAGCCTCTGGCTCCGACTTCGGAAACGCCAAAGGCGCTGCCTGCGCAATACTGCCTACATCAAATCCTGACTCTGCAAACGACTGCTGACTAGCAATTAGTTTAGCGCCGCAGCTAGTGACATCGCCGCCACGTGCAATGGGTGCGCCATCGACGATAAAAGATGCATCACCACTAAGAATAGTGGTGACCTTTTTGCATTTTTTACAAATAACTTTATCGCCTATACGCGAGATTGGGATACCGTTATGAGTGGTGTGCGGTGAGCCGGAGATGACCGTCCCACCGTGAGAGGTCTTTGCGCCAACTGTGATATAGGCTGCCATAGTGCTACCTTGCTTAAGCGTTTAAAGTTTGGACTTTTATCGCGGATCTATTATTTGCATCACATTATAGATGGCTAGAGCGTTAAATATCAAACTTAAGTTGTCTAAAGGTGTAATCTATATGGCAAGCTCAGCCTGCGCAAAGTATAAAGGTGATTGACGGTAGTAAAGACTTGAGACTCTTTAATCAGTATTAATACAAGCAAAAATCTAACCTCCCATCTCACTAATCATCCACTTAGACACATCATCAATTTGCGCTGCCAATTCAGCATGCGCTTTGGCTAAGTCATCGAGCTTGTTTTTAATATCGACTTTGTTGTATTTGATGCCAGTCAGCGCGTCTTTTAATAGGTCAATCAGCTCAACATTTAGTGCATCAGAGAAAATAACCACCTCGCGTATCACTGCTTGCTTCACATCAAGGTGACAATCAATAATGCCCCAATCAAAGCGCGTTTCAATATGATGGGTAAATTCAGGCGTCTTGCCAAAGCGCCAATCCCAATCTGCCATTTGCTGATAGTATTTATTAAGATTAGGCTGCTTGGCGAGGCTGGCTTCATCCAATTCTTCTACTGGCGCAGTATTACCATGATATTCACAAAACGCCTCGATAATGGCTTCGGATAAGGTTTCGTGATTGATTTCCTCGTTAAATTCTACTAAGTTAGCGACGCGAGCGCGTACCGATTTGATGCCTTTGGCTTTCAGCTTAAGCGGGTGCGGATTGAGATAATCGCCCAGTTTTTGCATATTGGCATTGACCAGTAAAGTCCCGTGATGAAAACTGCGATCGGCGGCATGTTTAAAGGCGCTGCCTGATATTTTTTTATCACCGACTTGCATATCGTTACGACCAGATAAATCCGCGTCTATACCTAATTTCTTTAGCGCATTGATAATGATAGTAAAGTTGGCTTCTTGGTCATAGTCGTCTTTGGGTGATAAAAAGGTAAAGTTGGTATTGCCCAAGTCATGAAATACCGCGCCGCCACCACTTTGCCGCCGCGCCAAAAACACCTCGTCAGCTTTCATCTTATCGATTTTGCATTCTACCCAGGGATTTTGCGAGCGCCCAATGACCACGGTCTCGCTATTGCGCCATAAGAACAGCGTGTGTGAGTCGGGATTGAGCGTATTAAATATCCAATCCTCAGTGGCGAGGTTAAACCAAGGGTTGGTCACGGCAGACTTTAAGATGCGTAGTTTCATTTATTTATCCTTTTTTAGGGTGTGAGTTTAAAAGTTTTAAAATTAACTATTATTTTATATAGGTTAAAAAAATAGAAAAAAGTTGGCAAATAATCTATATCTTTTACTGACTTTATGGAATGACTAGGTATAATGCTACCTAAGATACGTTTGAGCGATTTTATATTGGATTAATGCCTACTAAAATAGGGCTCTATAACGTAGTAGAATCGCCCATAAAACACTCATTATTAAAATAGTGACACTCAAAAATGAATAGTACACCAAGGAAAGTCAAGTTCTCTACTAAAATGAGCCTTCTAAAAAAGAAGCCGATTGCACTATTTTTTGGATTAATATTTTCTTTTTTTGCCTTGCTGATGGCTGTTATTTTCACCCTGATATTCTCTTTTACGGGTAATGATAGCCCAAAAATAGACTATGATTTAATCGACTCTCAAGGTATAAAAACGAGCGCTGAAGTCACTAATATTGAGGTCGAAAGCAACGTAACCATAAACGATATTCATCCGACAATCATCTCATACCAATACCTCAAAAATAATGAGGCAGTTAGATCTAAATACAAAGTTCTGGAAGGTAAAAGGATCGAAGATCTCCAGGTTGGCAATAATCTAGCTATTAAAGAACTAAATGGTCAATCAATCATACAGAATTTAAAGCCTTACCGCTTTCCAGTGGTGTTGCTTTTTCTGATACCTATACCGTTCTTACTATTTGGCATGCCATTTTTAATTTATTTATTTATTAGCACTAGAAAAGAGCTAAAACTCTACAAGTACGGGCAAGTCGCTACGGCACGTATCGTTTCTATGATGCCAAAATACGCCATTCCTATTATCAGTTTAGGACAAGGTGTCATCGTGCATTATGAGTATGAAACGAGAAATGGTAATAAAGTGATAGGAGAGTCATTAACCACGGACTTCTCAATTATAAGCGATAAAAGAACAGGGGATGAAGTTTCTATCTTTGTAGCAGCGAACAATGAGCATGAGTCATGCGTCATTCCAAAGCTAGAATCGCTTCGCAATAACTGGGGTATCGCCTCTGTGTAAGTTGGATAAATGAGATACGGTCATTGTTGTCGATGCGGGGTTGGAGAATATAAACTCCACCAAATCTAACAATAAAAAACGCTCTTCAAGAGCGTTTTTCATACTTCTAACTTTTGAAAAGCTTCAACAACCTAACCAAAATCTTCCTTCAAAATACTTGTCATATTACGCTCGGCAAGTCCGGTAATAAAGACATACGGATTGACCCCAGCGCTACCAGGAATCAACGCCCCATCTTGCACATAGATATTTTCGTGCCCTTTGACGCGCCCAACCTCATCGGTCGCTTTGCCTAATACGCAGCCACCGAGTGGGTGATAGCAAAAGTCATCGCCGAAGCCTTTGTTAAATAGCAAGCTTGAGGTAGAGCCGCCATTGGCTTTGGCGAGCTTATCTAACAGCTCTTTAGCGGCATTTACTGAATATTCGTTTTGCTTACGTTTCCAGTTAAGCTTGACGGTTTTTGAGGTTTTATCATAGTAATAGTTGCCACGTTCTGGATTGTCGGTGATGGCAAGGTATAGCGTCGTCCACGTTTCAAGTCCTAACGGCAATGGCGCGAGCTCAGCAAAGATTTTATACTTTGAGCCATCTCTATCACCATCCCACATATTGATGGCTTTGACCGGAATGGTGGATTGGGTGGTACCAGCGGCGTGGACGAAATTTCGGCCAGTCATGATATTGCCGTTGGGACCCCAATGCTGTCCAATATGCTGGTCTAGATGGTTTAACTTTCCTTCAGCTTGGCTTTTAAGCAGCAACTCTGAGGTGCCAGTACTGCCCGCATTAAGAAATAGCTTATCGCAGGTGTAATGCTCAACTTTATCAATGCCGCCAGTTTTATTAATGACGTGAACTTCTAAGCGCAGCTGGTCGTTATCGAGCGCTTGGATGCTATTAACTTTGCGTAAGGTTTTGACCGATACATTGCCAGTGGCTTCGGCATTTTTTAGGTAGGTTAAGTCCAGTGAGAACTTGCCAGCGTTATTGCCATAAATGACTTCGCCGCCCAGTCCTGATTTATAGACTTCACCACGCGCTTCCTTTTGCATATAGTCAAAGTCATAGCTATTACCGAAAAATTCGGTTTTAAGTCCGGCTCTCGACGCTTGGCGTTCAGCAGCACGAGTAAACTCATAATGCTCGGACTCATTAAAAAACGATTCAGGAATTTGGCTAACTTTGAGTTCCCTCATGGCGCGAGGAAAGTAAGTGTCGTACATCTCGTCAGCATCAATCCACGGAAATACCGCTTCAAAGTGCGAACGTCTGGTCTGAATGGCAATCGCACCATTGACGATAGAGCCACCACCGTAAGCGCGTCCGGCAAACACTTTCATATCGTCATATTCGATTAAGTCTAGAACGCCGGGATATTTTTTAATGGGAATCGGAATAGTTATGGGCGCATTCGGCCAATTGCTAAACCAGCTTGAGCGTTCGTCAGCGTTGATCATTTTACAAAAGGTATCGTGCTTGGAGGTGCGATCCCAGCGCATACCCATCTCCAGTATCAATACTTTATGACCTTTTTCGCTTAACCGTAGCGCTGATACCGCGCCGCCATAGCCACTACCAACGATAATATTAGGAAAGTGCCCCGCTTGGGTAATTGTATTGGGTAGTTTTGGCTGCTTTGCAAGCGTTTGGCAGCCACTCACCGCAGCGGAGGTACCGATAGCGCCTAAGCTCAGACCCATGGCTTTAATCAGTTGACGTCGTTGCATGCTATGTCCTAATGGTCAGCGTTTTTGCTCGTAAAGTTGGCTATATATAAAAGTGATTGCTGCAGTTTAAAGTAAGACAGCGCTATATTAGCAAACATAGGTTTCTTATTTGTTGCTTTTGCCTGATTACTCCTATGACCCATCAGTATAAATTGAGTTTACAAAGCGGATGTTGATGCGATTATTATCTTTTAAACTCGCGCGGTATGGCCCAATAATCAGAATCTATATGGCGCTATACCGCCTCTAATTTATCAGGGTGCAGCGATAAGGATATCGATTTTATTTTGGAAAAATTTAAGCTATAGAAAAACCTGCGAGCAGTATAAAAAAACAACACCTATTGAGCACTTAAAAAGTTATCATCGTGGTTTTTTTACGCCGCATTTTCAAACGCTTGATAGGAAAGATCCCATGTCCAAACGCGACCTCATTACTTTTATAACCCTGTCCTTTATGTGGTCGCTGTCTTTTATATTTTATCGTATTGGTGTACCAGAGTTTGGCTCGTTGGCCTTTGCCAGCTTGCGGGTGATATTTGCTGGGCTGGTTATGCTGGCCTTTATACTGCTAAATAAAAAAAACAGAGTGGGGATTCGAGAGCATTGGAAGCTGTTGGCGTTGGTTGGTATATTCTCCGCCGCCTTGCCATTTATGCTGTTTTCTTTTTCGGCGCGCTCAGTAAATGCTGGCGTGTTGGCGGTGCTCAATGCGTCTGTACCGATGATCAGTGGCTTGATCGCCAGTACTTTTTTTAAAGACAAACTATCCAAGAAACAAGTTTTTGGCTTGCTCATCGGTGTGGTTGGCGTGGTTATTTTGATGAGTGAGAGTCTGTTTGGCGGTAACGGGCAGGGGACAGGTGTCGTCGCAGGATTATTGCCCATGGGTTATGCGCTATTGGCCTGTGTCGGTTATGCGGTCGGGGCCAATATCACCAGAAACTATTTGGATAACGTCTCGCCAGTGGCAATTACCGCAGGGTCGCTCATTATTGCCAGTGTAATGATGCTACCAGTGGCGTTATATGAATTTCCCTATGGCAAAAGTATCAGCATGAAAGCTTGGTTATCAGTGGTTTGTATCGGTGTGTTTTCAACCGCTATCGCCCTGATTTTTATGAACCAATTGATTAAAAATATCGGCCCAACGCGGGCGACCAGTATTACCTTAGTGATTCCGATTTTCGCCATTATTTTTGGTTATTTGTTGCTTGACGAAGCGCTTGATATCCAAGCCATTATTGGCTCAATGGTGATATTATTTGGTACGTATTTGTCGTTAGAGCTGTCGATTAAAAAGATGCTAAAGTCGTAAAAATACTATAAATTAAAAATGGTCTGTTGGTCATTAAAATTCACTCACTCTATTATCTTAATAGGCTTATAAGTGCACATAAATAGTGAGTTTTTAAAAGTTGCAAATATACGTGTGACGCTGTTTTTGTTTGTAAGTTTTGCTTGGAATAGCCGCAATTATCCTTATAAAGAACACGGCTGACCAATAGCTGCTTAGCGATTTATGTTCATGTAAAGATCAATTCATTTGTAATTAAAGACAAAGTACTAAGCGCTATTTACTTATGAGTAATAAACCCGCCAATAGGGTTTTATAACAACAAACAAGGCTTTTTATGGCACACGATAATTTATTCGAACCCGTCAAAATGGGCATCCAGACGTTAAAAAACCGCATAATCATGGCACCATTAACGCGCTTACGTGCAGTCGAGCCGGGTGATGTTCCTACGGCGCTCGCTAGCGAATATTACTCGCAGCGTAGCGGTGCAGGGTTAGTGATTACCGAAGCGACGCAGGTATCTTTTCAGGCAAAAGGCTATGCGGGCGCGCCTGGCATTCATACCGAAGACCAAACGACGGCATGGAAAACCATCGTCGATAATGTCCATGCAAAAGGCGGCAAAATCGTCGTACAGCTATGGCACACGGGTTTGGTCGCCCATGAAAGTGTCCAGCCTGATGGCAAAGCGCCTATCTCTGCCTCTGATATTGAAGTTGGCGTACGTACTACGTTGCGTGATAGTAATAACCAAGCGATTCGTGCGGATGCGACGCCACCACGTCCTGCGACACTGGATGAAATACAGCAAGTCATCGCTGACTTTGGTCTTGCCACCAAAAATGCCAAAGAAGCAGGCTTTGATGGGGTAGAGATTCACGGTGCGCATGGCTATCTGTTGCATCAATTTTGGGCTGAACATACCAATAAGCGTGATGATGACTACGGCGGTAGCCGTGAGAACCGTGCGCGCTTGACGCTGGCTGTCATCGATGCTTGTGTGAATGCATGGGATGCTGACCATGTCGGTATTCGTATTTCACCGCTTGGTACTTTCAATAATGTCGAAGCCGGTTATCATGAAGACGAAAACATTTGGATGATCGAGCAGATTAATAAACGTGGAATCATGTATCTGCATCTATCTGAGCCTGATTGGGCAGGCGGTACACCGTATAGCAACGAATTCCGTCAGCGCGTTCGCGATGCCTTTGGTCAAATGATTATCGCCGCTGGTGGTTATACCGCTGAAAAAGCAGAGAAAAATATCAACGATGGTTATATCGATGCGGTTGCCTTTGGTCGTGACTATATTGCCAATCCTGACTTGGCTGAGCGTATCCGCGAAGGCGCACCGCTCAATGAGCAGCAACCACAAAGCTTTTATGGTGGCGGCACAGAGGGCTATACCGATTATCCATTTTTAAACCAAGCATAATCGTTTAGACCTTAAGTCACTTTACTAAAATAGAGTAAAAGCCAAAAAAGCCACCTTGCTATTATTAGCAAGGTGGCTTTTTTAATTATTCAACTTAATTATATTGCACTATAATCAGTGAAAATTAATATCAATAAACCATACATCACGTACTGCAGGTACCGTTTTTTCTTGCTTACTGTGCCTACGCAGACAGAGGCTGCAAAAAAACGATACCAGCAGTATCGTAGCGTTTTTAAAGTGTTTTAACGTCAGCTATTTTCCAAAGTTACCGGTTTGATAGTCACGAAACGTTTGTTTTAACTCCGCTTCTGTGTTCATCACAAACGGTCCGTAGCCTGCAATCGGTTCACCGATAGGCTCGCCACTTAATAGTAGTAATTTAACAGGATTTGGCGCTTGCTTATCAGTAGGTACTTTAGGGTAAGTGAGTTCGATCGTATCGTTTGCCTGCATCACTGACGATGCATTTGTAGAATTTGTATCACTGTTAGTCGGTGCTGTAAACTGAATCAGGCTACCCGCTGCTACTGCTGTATCATTAATAAGTAGCTCGCCTTCTTGGACCAATATCATGACATTGTGCGTGTTGGGTACTTGCAGCGTCGTTGACCCTGCGCTATGCAATTCGATATCCCATAAATTAATAGGAGTAAAGGTGCTTGCAGCGCCTGTCGTCTCTTGCCATTCGCCTGCAATAATGGCTGCTTTGCCAATAGTAGCTTTAATTTTAGAGCTTTTAATATCAGGGCTTTTAATATCAGAACCTTTTTTCTCAAAGCCTGTATTTTGAAAATCTGTATTCCCATTATCGGTTAAGTCAATGACAGGCAGCTCAGCACGTTTAAGGGTTTGATATTTAGGGTCAGTCAGCTTGTGGCTGCTTGGGAGATTGACCCATAATTGCACCATACTAAAGTCACCGCCACGCTGCCCAAATTCTGGCGAATGAAACTCTTCGTGCATAATGCCGCGTCCAGCCGTCATCCATTGCACATCACCTTCTTGAATCACACCATAACCACCGGTCGAATCGCCATGACTGACTTCTCCTGCATAGGCGATAGTGACCGTCTCAAAGCCTTTGTGCGGATGCTGACCTACGCCGTGTGGCTGCGACTCATAGTTTGGGTTTGGCTCGAAGCTGGTAGGTTTACCGTAATCTAATAGTAAAAACGGGTCGGTATGATGGTAATTAAAGTCAGGGCTACCCTCAAGGTGATTCACTAGGGTTTTTACATAAAAACCGTCGCCGACCCAATGTGGTTCTTTTTCATTATGGATATGTTTGATTGAGCGCATTTATCACCTCATAAGCCTAAGCATATTATTTAATACCAATAATTTTATTAATATTAAAAACTGGACACTGTTAAGCCGTCCTAAATTTATATCAATCTATATTATGCTTATTTTAACAGTTATCAAGTGTTTGGCTGAGATAAAAGTCAATTTAAATCCAGTCTATTTATTACAGTTAAACCACTTCACCGCAAACAAAACCACTTGCCCACGCCCATTGGAAGTTATAACCACCAAGCCAGCCAGTCACATCAAGCACTTCACCGATGAAGTACAGCCCGTCTTGATAATTACTCTGCATGGTTTTTGACGAGACTTCATCGGTTTTGATGCCGCCACGCGTCACTTCAGCAGTACGATAACCTTCGGTACCAGAAGGCTTAAGTTGCCAGCCGTTGAGCGTTGCGCCCAGCTCTATTAAACGCTCATCTTTAATATTGGCAAGCTCGGTATCTTTGATATCTTCCCATAGATGCGTTTGTAGTGCGGCCAGCAGCTTTTTAGGCAACGCACCATCGGTATAGTCCGCCAGAACTGTGCGGATAAGTTGTTTGGGATGTGATTTTTTATGCGCAAGCAAAAGCGCAGTCACATCACTATCAGGTAGCAGATTAATGCTAATGGTTTCGCCGATATGCCAATAGTTTGATAGTTGCAGCATCGCAGGGCCAGATAAGCCGCGATGGGTAAATAGCAGTGGCAGTTTAAATGAGATGCGCTCATTACTAGCAATCACTGGTAGGCTGATTCCAGCAAGCGAACGAATCAGCTCACCGGTTTTATCGGTAAAGGTAAAAGGCACTAAACTAGCATCAGTGGTTATGAGGGTATGGCCGAACTGCTGCGCCAATTCATACCCAAAGCCACTAGCGCCCAACGTTGGAATGGATAGGCCACCAGTCGCCACCACCAAAGACTCACAGCGATAGCTGGTTTGTGGCAGCTTGGTTTGATGGTTCGACTCTTTTCTCTCTTGTTTCTCTTTTTTACTGAGCTGCTTGCTGGTTATTAACTGAAAGCGAGTGTTTTCATTGTTGTCGCTCACTTGTACGCTTTCAATGTGAGTGTTGAGCTTTACTTGCACACCGACGGCGGCACATTCATCAAGCAGCATGGTCAAAATATCTTGTGCTGAGTCATCACAAAATAACTGACCGTGTTCACGCTCGTGGTAGGGGATTTTATGCTGCTCAACCATGCCAATAAACTCCCAGCTAGGATAACGACTGAGCGATGATTTGCAAAAATGTGGATTGCTGCCGATAAAATGCTCAGGCTCAACGAAATAATTGGTAAAGTTACAACGCCCACCACCTGACATCAGGATTTTTTTGCCCGCTTTATTGGCATGGTCGAGCACTAATACGCGGCGACCACGGCGACCCGCCGTGAGCGCACAATATAATCCAGACGCACCCGCGCCGATGATAATGACATCGTAATGGTTGTTTTGAGGTGCATTGCGAGGATGGTTCATGGCGGTTTTTCCAAAAAGCGATAAGCTTTAAAAAGTAGAGATTAAAATTGAAAATAAAAAATAAGATAAGTAGCGTGTTTTATACAAAAAATAGAGAGTTGTCTATATGGTTTGTTACTAATATAGTTTGCCACCAATATAGTTGATTCAGCTTAAAACTGATACGAGTGCTACTGGAGTAAATTTTTCGCTGCCTCTGTCGGCGTAGGCACAGCAAGCAAGAAAAATTTATAACGGTAGCACTGTGGCTAGCAGTGTATCGGTTTTATTTAGAACTGCTTATATAGTGATGCCTTTAGGGGTGCTATTGTCCATGTTTTATGTCAGGTTACAAGGATTAAATAGCGCTGTGATACATTCTTTATATAGTAGATTCATTGTAAAAACGATGCAATGCTATTACTTGAAAAATAACTGCAAATCATGAGCCTACCGATAAAATAAGAGGGTATTATCAAGTACACCGCTATACAGTGATATTGTTGTGATTAGCCGTTGATGTCTTGCAACTATTCCGCTTATTTGTCAAACTATCCTTAAGGGTCAGACATTATGGAAGATGACTCTTATAACCTGCGCATGCCTTCGTTATCAACGACTGTTAGTACAGGTCATAATAATTAAAAAAGGATAACCACTATGACCCAGAAATCATTTCCTATTGCGGCTGAATTTCTAGCCGCCGCTAATACTACTCCCGAACAATATCGCCAAGACTACGAGAAATCTATCGAATCTCCTGAGGCGACAGATGCCTTTTGGGCTGAGCGTGCTGAGCTAATTGATTGGATAAAAAAACCCACTAAAATCAGCGATGTTAATTATGATTTAGATGATTTTCGCATCAAATGGTTCGAAGACGGTGAGCTAAATATTTCTGTCAACTGTCTCGATCGCCATGTCAAAAAAACCCCGTACAAACCAGCCATCATCTGGGAGGGCGATCACCCTTCATTACATAAAATAATCTCTTTTAAAGAGTTGTTTGAAGCGGTCTGCCGTTTGGGTAACTCATTGCGCAAGCTTGGGGTCAAAAAGGGCGACCGCGTCACCTTATATATGCCGATGATACCCGAAGCCATGATAGCAATGTTGGCCTGTACCCGCATCGGGGCGGTGCATTCAGTGGTATTTGGTGGTTTCTCTGCTGAAAGTTTGGGCAATCGCTTAATAGACAGTCGCTCAAAAGTTATCATTACTGCGGATGAAGGTTTGCGCGGTAACAAACACACGCCGCTCAAAGCTAATGTCGATCGGGCGCTTGATATGGATGGCACTGATAGCGTGACCAATGTCATCGTCGTGCACCGTACGGGCAACTCTGTGCCGATGAGTGGCCGCCGTGATGTTTGGTATCATAATTTGATCGATGGTGAGTCAAAGCATTGCGAACCTGAAGTGATGAATGCCGAAGATCCGCTGTTTTTATTATACACCTCCGGCTCCACTGGTAAGCCCAAAGGCGTGTTGCATACCACGGGTGGTTATATCACTTATGCTTTGTCTACTTTCCGCGATGTTTTTGATATCAAAGAAGATGATGTTTATTGGTGTACAGCGGATGTCGGCTGGGTAACCGGTCATACCTATGCGACTTATGCACCGCTGGCCAATGGCACGACTACAGTGATGTTTGAAGGGGTTCCAGAATACCCAACATGGGCTCGTATCGGCCGTATTGTCGATAAGCACAATGTGTCTGTTTTATACACTGCACCGACGGCTATTCGAGCGATGATGAAAGAGGGCGATGCCTTTGTTCGTGAATCGGATCGCTCAAGTCTGCGACTTCTTGGCACGGTCGGTGAGCCGATCAATCCAGAGGCATGGGATTGGTATTATAATGTCGTTGGCGGCGGCAAGTGCCCAATCGTTGATACCTGGTGGCAGACTGAGACGGGCGGTATCTTACTGGCTCCAATCCCAGGTACAGTTGCGCTAAAACCGGGTGCAGCGATGAACCCCTTATATGGTATCAAACCAGAAGTGGTGGATAGTGATGGGGTGATATTAGAAGGCTCGGCTGCGGGTAACTTGGCGATTAATAGTAGCTGGCCGGGGCAAATGCGTACGATTTATAATGACCATGAGCGCTTTTTAAAAACCTACTTTACTGAATATCCGGGCTATTATTTTACCGGTGATGGGGCGCAGCGTGACGAAGATGGGCACTACTGGATTACCGGTCGTGTCGATGATGTACTCAACGTCTCAGGGCATCGTTTAGGTACGGCAGAAGTTGAGAGTGCGGTGGTCGCCCATCCTGCCACGGCTGAAGCGGCGGTGGTTGGCATGCCGCATGACGTTCGAGGCATGGGAATTTGTGCCTTTATTATCTTAAAGTCTGGCGAAGAAGAAACAGAAGCGCTAAAGGCTGAGCTCAACCGTCATGTACGCGCTGAGATTGGACCGATTGCCAACTTGGATTCTATCCTCATCGTCGATGCGCTACCCAAAACTCGCTCGGGTAAAATTATGCGCCGTATCTTACGCAACCTAGCGGCGGGGCAGTATGTTGGTTTGGGTGATTTATCGACCCTTGCTGATAGCTCGGTGATTAATCGATTAGTCGAGGTGGTCAAAGCATCTCGAGGAGAGTAGCTTTAGCCGTTTTTTTAAATACTAAGCAGCTAAAATCCAAGCATTCTAAATGCCAATGTTCAAATTTTAAAAAGCCATGTTATTGAAGGTAGCATGGCTTTTTTACGTAGATGATATTGATACCAACAGTACCTGCAGTACGTGATGTAGCGATATTACTTCTCACTGACTATACTTAATAAAGGCGACTGTCACCATGGCGCATCAATCTTTACACGCGACTGATATTGCATCACCGAAAATAGCCATCATTGGTGGCGGTCTAACCGGACTGTTTACGGCCACATTATTAGAGCGTGCCTTCACTCAAAACCAAACCCAAGAACAAAACCGCAGCCACAATCAAGACAAACCCAGCAGTCCGCACATTATTGTCTTTGAAAAGTCTCGAAGCGTTGGGCGTTTAGCCACGCGCTATCGTACCGATAGTCATACTGGTAAAAACTGGCAATGGGCATTTGGGGCGCAATTCTTTACCGCCAAGACCAATAGTTTTCAACAGTTTATCACGCCTTGGTTGGACACAGGATTGCTACAACCGTGGCGCGCGCAAGTGATCGATTTAACGCCAGCGACTGCTACTGAAACGAGCGATGCTACTCAATCACCAGACAGGCAAAAAAAGGAACAATGGAATACCACGCAAGCCCGCTATATCAGCACTCCCAAAATGACCAGTTGGGGACGGACATTGGCCGAAGAACTAACGCACACAACTATAAAATTTAGGTGGTGTTCTAAAAAGTATGCTGGCATCAGACGTAGCCATAATTGATGTAAAAGAACACCATATCAAACACTTTGAAGTGATTATTGAGCTTCTTAGAGAAACAACAGGTTTTTCTAACCGCTCGTCTTAATCGGTGTCTAAGGCGACAGTTATTACCCTCTATAC